>JAYUGJ010000087.1:0-9720 GCA_043738425.1 Burkholderiales bacterium | reverse complement strand
ATGCCGCCGATGTTCAACGGCACCGTCTCGGTCGACTCGACCGTGGTGTCGTTGACGGTGACCACGCTGACCGCGAAGGTGGTCACGCCAGCAGGCACGGTGATCAACCCGGTGGCCGGGTTGTAGGTCACGCCGTTGGTAAACGTCGGCGGGTTGATGTCGCCAGCGGCAGCCGTGCCACCGCCGAGGTTGAACGGGTAGGTGGTGATCGCAGTGGTGGCCGCGCTCAACGTCACGTTGTAGACCAGCGTGCCGCCTTCGGTGACCGCGTCATCGGCCGTGCCGGGTGCGCCGACTTCAACCGCAGTGACGGTGGGCGTGGAAGGTGGCGCGACATCGTTGTCGGTGATCGAACCGGTGGCCGTGATGCCGCCGATATTCAGTGGCACCGTCTCTGTCGATTCGACCAAAGCGTCGTCGACCGTGACCACGCTGACGGCGAAGCTGGTGACGCCCGCAGGCACGGTGATCTGACCGGTGGCCGGGTTGTAGGTCACGCCGTTGGTGAACGTTGGCGTGTTGATATCGCCTGGCAGTGCCGTGCCACCGCCGAGTGAAAACGGATAGGTCGTGACCGCAGTGGTCGGCCCACTCAGCGTCACGTTGTAGGTCAGCGTGCCGCCTTCGATGACCGCGTCATCGGCGGTGCCGGGTGCGCCGACTTCGATGGCGGTGACGGTGGGCGCGCCGGGCACTGGCGAGTCGTTGTCGACGATGCTGCCGGTGGCGAGCACGCCGCCGATCACCAGCGGCACCGTCTCGGTCGGCTCGACAAAACTGTCGTCGACCGACGGCACGCTGACCGCAAAAGTCAGCACGCCCGCGGGCACGGTAATCAAACCGGTGGCCGGGTTGTAGGTCACGCCGTTGGTGAACGATGGTGCGCCGATATCGCCCGGCAATGCCGAGCCGCCGCCGAGCGCGAAGGCAAAGGTGGTGGCGGTGGTGGTGACCGCGCTCAAGGTCACGTTGTAGACCAGCGAATCGCCTTCGTTGACCGCGTTGTCGGCGGGTCCGGGCGTGCCGACCTCGATTGCGGCCACGGTGACCGGTGGCACCAACACGGTCGGTGCGCCTACGTTGATGGTGACGGTGGCGGTGTCGGTGCCGCCGTGGCCGTCGCTGACGGTGTAGGTGATGGTGGCTGCACCGACAAATCCAGCGGCAGGTGTGAATTGCAACGCGCCGTTGGCACCGATGCTGACGCTGCCTTGCGCCGGGTTCGCCAGCGTGGCAGCGGTCACGGTGAGCGGGTCGCCGTCGGGGTCGGTGTCGTTGCCCAACACGCCGATGCTGACGGGCGTGTTGGCAGTGGTCGATACCGAATCGTCGCGCGCGTCGGGTGGGTCGTTGACCGGGTTGATCGTCAGCGGTACCGACACCGCGGGCGACACCAAACCGAGGTCGTCGGTCACGGTGAAGGCCAGCGTGGTGGTGCCGTTGTAGTTGGCTGCGGGCACGAACACCAGTCCGGCGGCCTGTGCGGGGGTCAGGTTTACACCTGCGGCCACCGGCGTGACGCCGTCGGCCAGGTACAGCACGCCGTTGCCGGGCAGGGCGGTGATGGTGACGAACGCCACCTTGCCATCGACGTCGAATCCGCTCAGCGCAACGGACAGTGGCGTGTCTTCGGGGCCGCTGCTGGAGGTGGCGAACGCTTGCGGCGCATCGTTGACGCTGGCAATGTCCAGCGCCACCACGGCGGGCTGCGACACCAGGCCGTCGTTGTCGGTCACGGTGTAGGTAATTTGCGCCTGACCGAAAAAGTTTTCGGCCAGCTTCAGCTGCAAGCCAGCGGCTTGCAGCGGCGTCAGCGTTTGACCGAGCTGCACCGCGGTGCGGCCATCGGCCAGCAGCAGCGTCGCGCCGAACGGAATGCCGGTGACGGTGACGCCGACCACACGGCCGTCGCTGTCGATGCCGGCCAGCGGTGTCGGCAGCAGCGTGTCCTCGCGGCCGATGATGGTGCGGTTGGCAGCAGTTGGTGCCAGCAGCGGGGTGGCCTCGGTCAGCGGAAATGCGGCCACGCGCGCGGCCGAGCCGTTGTTGTTGTCGATGCTTTCGATCAGGTTGCGTGACCGGTCGACCGAGCCGAGGCGTGCGGTCGGCAGTTCTTCGTCGATGCGCTCGACGCGGGTGCCTTCCAAAAAGCGGCTGCCACCGGCGCGGCCGGCCGGGTCGTATTGATTGGCGTTGTCGGCGCTGTTGTTATCGGTGTTGCTGTTGCTGTTGCTGTTGTCGGCAATCACCCGCGTGGTGTCCAGCTCGACACGGGGTGCTTGTTTGGTGGCCAGCTTTGCTACTTCGGCCGCGCTAGCTGCCAGCCGTGCGGCTGTGCCGCCGTCGTCTTCGGTCAGCTGCACGATGCCGTTTTGCTCGGTCAAGATCACATCGCCGCGCTCGACGCGGTCGCCCATTTTCAGCAATCGCATGACTCCGTTGCGCCCTTTGATGCGCGCCGTGCCCCACAAGCCAGTGACGCGGGAGTGTTCGGTTTTGACGATGGAAGGCATGGCGATGTCTCTTTTTCAGGGGCGCTTTTTCAGCGCGAAAACGAGCGGCCAGCACCGGGCGCGACAGCCGCATTTCGTTACCACAGAGGTTAGTTGCGACACCCCCGCGTTGAGGGGGGAACAGACGGTGCAATGCGTGACACCTTTCACTGCAAAGCGGAATTCAGTGCCGATAAGGCGCGGTTCGCCGTGCTGCGTGCGCGCGTTTGGCCGTGCCCACGGACCGGATTACTTGCCGCGATCGGGGCTTTGGTGGGCGTAAATTTTCGGTCGCACGGAGCGATCCCTATTCGCCGTGCGCGATCCCCGTTCGCCGTGCGCGATCCCTGTTCGCCGTGAGCGAACCCTGTTCGCCGTGAGCGATCCCTATTCGCCGTGCGCGAACCCCGTTCGCCGTGCGCGATCCCTGTTCGCCGTGAGCGATTCCCCGTTCGCCCTGAGCTTGTCGAAGGGTCCTTCGACCACCTCACCACGAACCGTCGTGGTGATTTCAGCGCCGGCGGTCAGCGCTCTTTGAGTGCGTAGGCGCGGGCGCGAAGTACCGGTTTGAGCAGGTACGACATCACGGTTTTGCTGCCGGTCAGGATGTCGACTTCGGCAGTCATGCCGGGAATCACCGGCAGCTTGTCGCTGAAGTTGGCTTGCGTGGTGCGCACCCGCACCAAATAGAACGCGTTGCCTTTGTCGTCGACCACGGTGTCGGGGCTGATGTTTTCGACTTTGGCCACCAGGCCGCCGTAAATCGAAAAGTCGTAGGCGGTGAATTTGACGGTGGCGTCCTGGCCGGGGTGGATGAACGCGATGTCGCGCGGCTGCACCTTGGCTTCCAAAATCAGTTGGTCATCGAGCGGCACCACTTCGACAATGTCTTTGCCCGGCTGCACCACACCGCCCACGGTGTTGGCCAGCAAGCGCTGCACACGGCCGCGCACGGGGCTGCGCACCTGCGACTTGTCGACCTTGTCGGTCAGCGCCACCGCGCCTTCGGTCAGCGCGTTCAGCTTGCCCAGCACTTCGGCCATGTCTTTGCGCGCGTCGTTGCGAAAGTTCAGCTCGGTTTCTTGCGTTTTGCGCTGCGCTTCTCCAATCGACGCTTGCACGCGTGCGATTTGCGCGGTGGCTTGTTCTATGTCGCCGCGACTGCGCGAAATTTCGCGGTCGAGTCGAAGAATGTCGACCTCGGACACCGCGCCGGTGGCCAGCAGCGGTTTGGTTTTGGTGAGTTCTTGCTGGCCCAGATCGAGGCCGCGTTCGGCCGCTGATTTGCGCGCACGCATTTCACTCAATTCTTGTTGGCGCTGTTGCAGCTGCTGCTGGTTGATGGCCAGCATCGTGCCCAACTCGGAGCGGCGGGTCTCGTACAGCGACCGCTCTTCATCAATGATTCGCGACTCTTCCGGGTTGCTGCTGGCAGGCAATTGGAAGGCGGTGCCTTCGGCCAACGCGCGCAGCCGCGCCAGCCGCGCCCGCAGCGCCACGCCTTGCGCTGCGCTTTCGCGCACGCCCGAAGTGGCACGGGTTTCGTCGATCTTCAGCAGCAGCTGGCCGGCCTCGACCACCTGGCCTTCCTGCACCAATATTTGCGAGACCACGCCGCCGTCATACGACTGCACGATTTGCAACTGCTTCGATGGAATCACCTTGCCGTCGCCGCGGGTGACCTCTTCGATTTGCGCAAAGCAGGCCCACAAAATCAGCAGCGCGACCACGGCCACCGCAGCGCGAACGATCAGCTGGGCGCGGTGGGTGCTCGCGCGTGACATCACGACCTCGATACCGTTTTCGAAACTTTGAAAACCGGCAGCGTCGGCAGTCGCAAACTTGGACGCGCCACCGGCACCGGCAGCCGCGGCAGCCATGGTGGCGGTTGGTTGGATATTTACTTTCATGCGCTCAATCTCATGCGGGCCGGGCGATGCGGCCCGAGGCCAGCGCTTCCATGATGCGGTCGCGCGGGCCGTCAGCCACCACCTTGCCGCTGTCGATCACGATGATCCTCGTCGCCATCGCCAACATCGAGGTGCGGTGCGTGACCAGCACCACGGTTTTGTTGTGCGCGAAGGCGGTGACCTTCTCGGTGATTTGTGCTTCGGTTGAAAAATCCATCGCGCTGGTCGGCTCATCGAGCAACAACAGCGGCGCGTTGTGCAGCACTGCGCGCGCCAGCCCCACGCCTTGCCGCTGGCCGCCCGAAAGCGACTCGCCGCGTTCGCCTACCGGCATATCGAAGCCACGCGGGTGGCGGTTGATGAACTCGGTCAGGCCGGCCACCTCTGCGGCGGCGACGATGGCCGAATCGTCGGCATACGGCAAACCGAAGGCGATGTTTTCGCGCATCGAGCCGTAGAACAAGGTGACTTCTTGCGACACGCTGCCCAGGTTGCGCCGCACGTCGGCCGGGTCGAGCTGGCGCACGTCGATGCCGTCGAGCAGCACCGCGCCTTCGGTCGGTTGATACAACCCCATGATGAGCCGCGCGATCGTGCTTTTGCCCGATCCCACGCGTCCGATCAACGCCACCCGCTCGCCGGCTGCGATCTTGAAACTGATGCCGTCGATGGCCGATGCGGTGGTCTCGCCTTCGCGGCCGGGGTACGCAAACCTGACGTTGCGAAACTCGATATCGCCACGCAGTTGCGGCCGCTGAATGAAGCTTTCGCCAGCCGGTCGCTCGACCGGTTTGACCATGATTTTGTTCAGCGATTCGAGCGCGGTGCGCGCGCCTTGGTACTGCATCAACAGGCCGACGATTTGGCCGGCCGGTGCCAACGCACGGCTCGACAGCATGTTGGCCGCGATCAATGCGCCCATCGTCAATTCGCGGTGGCTGATGAGGTACACACCGATCAAGATCATCACCACAGAGACCGATTGCGTCAGCGTGCTGGTGGCGTACATCGCGCCCGATGACAGGCCGCGCATCTTCACGTTGGTGGTCGACAAAAACGCATTCGTGCGTTCCCACTTCGACTGGATCACGCTTTCAGCACCTTGCGATTTGATCGTCTCGATCGCCGACAGGCATTCGATCAATATCGAGTTGCGTTGGGCGCTGGCCTGGTAGGTGGTTTGCGACAACGCATGCAGCCGGTGCTGCAGCAACCAGCCGAGTACACCGATGACGACGAACGCCAGCACCACCGGTGCCGCCAGCCACGGCGATACCCATGCCAGCACCACGATGAACAACAGCGCAAACGGCAGATCGATCAACGCGGTGACGGTGCTCGATGCAATGAAGTCGCGCACCTGCTCGAAGCCGCGCAGGTTTTGCGCAAACGAGCCGACCGATTCAGGCCGGTGCTCGAGCCGCAGGCCGAGCACTTTTTCCATCAGCGTGGCCGACAGCGACACATCGATGCGCGCGCTGGCTTCGTCGACAAAATGACTGCGCAACAGTCGCATGAACAAGTCGGCACCCAGCACCAGCGCCACGCCGAGCGCCAGCGCCCACAGCGTTTCAAACGCGTTGTTCGGCACCACGCGGTCGTACACGTTCATCGAAAACAACGGGAACGCCAGCGCAAACACATTGACCAACAGCGCCGCCCACAACACATCGCGGTACACAAAACGCTGGGCCAGCAGCGCACCCCAAAACCAGTGGCGCGCTTTGTTTTGGCGGCGGTTCACGCTGGCGTCGTCGGCATGCGATGCGGCGTGGGTCGGTGCCGCAAATGCCGCATCAAAGCGAAAGTGCGGCCGCACAAACAACACCACACCGGTGCAGCGCGCGGCCAGGTCGGCACGCTCGAGTCGCACTGCGCCTTGGCCGGTAACCGGCAGCAGCACGCGGGCTTCTTGCGCGTTGCTGCTGATCAGCACACAGGCCTGGTTGTTGCGCAATATCAGCACTACCGGCAGCGTGGCGACATCGATTTGATCGAGTGACACGCGTTGCAGCTTGGTCGCCATGCCGGCGCGCGCCGCAGCACGTTCGGCCAACTCGAGCGGCAAGCGGCCTTGTGTTTCAGGACCGATCGGCAGGCCCGCCGACAGCGCCGCGCGGGTGGTCGCGTGGCCTTGCAGGCGGCACACCTCGACCAGGCAGTCGAGCAACGCGTCGGGGTGGATCAGGTCTTCACGCAGCCGCGGTGCCGCAGAAGTCGCTGCGGCGGCTGTGGGTGCATTGGGGATTGAAGTCGTGGTCGATGCCGTGGCTCGGGTGGCGCTCGGTGCGGTGGCTGTGGTGGCCGAAGTGGTGGCCGACGTGGTGGCCGAAGAGACGGCCGAGGTATCGGATGGCCCCGCCGGGGTGCGGACCAGTGTCAGGTCTTTAGATTCGTTCATGTTGCGTTACTGGTCGCGGCCTTTCACCGTATGTCTGCACAGTGAAAACCAAACTGGCCGCGGCGTTTGTCGTCGAAGTAACGCGTCAAGGTTTCATGTACGGTTTTGAAAGCCAGGTCGTGCCACGGAATTTCGTGTTCATGGAACAACCGTGCTTCGATGGTTTCAGGCCCGGGCGCAAATTCGATGTCGATCAATCGGGCCAGGTAAAACAGGTGCACCTGGCCAGCCCGCACCACATCCAGCACGGCGAACAAGGCTTGCAATTCGATGTGCGCACCAGCTTCTTCGATGGTTTCGCGCACGGCACCTTCGGCGTTGGTTTCATGCAGTTCCATGAAGCCGGCTGGCAGCGTCCAAAAGCCATAGCGCGGTTCGATATTGCGGCGGCACAGCAGTACCTGTTCACCCCAAAAAGGAAGTGTGCCGACCACGTTGCATGGGTTCTCGTAGTGCACCAGCGCGCATGCGGTGCACACCGCGCGTTCGCGGTTGTCGCCTTCTGGCGTGCGGTACGCGGCCGGCTTGCCGCAGGCTTTGCAAAACTTGATGCTGCGTGACGTGAACATCCGCACAAGTGTAGAGGTGCACGCTGCGCGGCGAGCCGTTGAAGTGGCCTGCTTTGGGCCCGATGATCGAGGTTTCCGGCAGCTACGCGAGCCCTTGCATGCACTCTGAATTCGACCCCGATTGGTTGCGCCCGGCATGGTCAGTGACCGGTGCCCGCGCGGTGATGACCACGCGCCGTGGTGGCGTCAGCCAGCCGCCTTTCGACAGCATGAATCTGCGCGACGGCCTGGGCGCGCATCCGGTCGCCACCGCGCACAACCGGGCCCTCGTCGAAGTTGCGATGGGTGTGCCATTGGCAAGCCTGAACCAGGTGCACGGCACGCGCGTGGTGCGTTTGGCGGCAGCCGATCTGTCGCCAGGTGCGGCGATCCACGATGCCGATGCTTGCGTAACTACCGAGCTTGGCCTGGCTTGCGGTGTGCAGGTGGCCGACTGCCTGCCGGTGCTGTTTGCGGCACCGGGTGCGGTGGCCGCTGCCCACGCCGGTTGGCGCGGCTTGTCAGCAGGCGTGTTGGAAGCCACGCTGGACGCGCTGTGTGCGGCGGCGGCGTGCGAAGCCGATCAGGTGCAAGCGTGGTTGGGGCCGTGTATCGGGCCGCAGCGTTTTGAGGTTGGGGCGGAGGTGGTGGCCGCCTTCGCAGCGTGGCCGAACACGCCTATGCGGTGGCGGCAAACCCAACCCGACAAGTGGCTGGTGGATTTGCCCGGACTGGCGCGCGACCGGTTGCGCCTGCGCGGAGTGCGGCAGATCAGCGGCGGTGTTTGGTGCACCTTCAGCGATGCGTCACGGTTCTTTTCGTACCGCCGGGACGGCGTCACCGGCCGCATGGTCGCTGCCATCTGGCGTGGTGATTGAGGTGGCTGGAGACACGCCAGCTGCGGCCGACCCATCGATGGCCGCCTCGAGTGCGCGCCGCTTGCGTTTGCGCGCTGGGCTGCCCATCAGGTACACCAGGATCGCTACCGGCAGCACGCCATACAAAACAAAGGTGAACAACGCACCCAGCAAGGTTCCGTTCGGGCTGCTGGCTTCGACCACCGTCATCATCACGACCACGTACATCCACGCAATTGCCACTATGTACATCGTGCTGCCCGCCGGGTTGAAAGTCTGGGCTTTATTTTGCGTGATCGCGGTTGGTTTTTTGGCCCGCATGGCGTCATCACCGGGTCAGCATCGGGGCTTCAAAATCGGCAAGCATTTATTCGAGCCTGACCAATGCGCGCTGGTCCCATAGCGAGTGGCAAGCAGCAATTGACCGAAAGAGCTCACGTGATTTTCAAATCGCCACCGAAGACCCGTACGGCAACCCGCGCCGCGCAGCTGCGATCGGGCACCTCTGCTGCGCCTGCTGAGCCAAATGCAGGTGCTGCCAGTGCGGCCGATGCGCTTTCGGGATCTGTCGATCTGCAAGCCTTGAGCGACGCGCTGAGTGCGTTGTCTGGCCTGACCTTGGACGCGGGATCGGCGGCCATCATCCAAACCGATTACCTGCAACGTGCCGCTGCGTTGTGGAACGACCTGCTGCAGCCGCACGCAGCAACCGCAGAACCTGCTGCGCCGATTGCCGATCGGCGTTTTGCCGCACCGCGCTGGTCTACGCAGCCCAGCAGCGCGTTCACCGCCCAGCTGTATCTGTTGAATGCGCGCACGTTGCTGCGCCTATGCGATCAGCTGGAAGGCAATGAAAAAACCCGCCAGCAGGTGCGCTTCGCGGTGCAGCAATGGATCGATGCCAGCGCGCCGAGCAACTACCTGGCGTTGAACCCCGAGGCGCAGCGCCGTGCGCTCGAAACGAACGGTCGCAGCATCAGCGCCGGCTTGCAGCACCTGTGGAACGACTTGCAGCAAGGCCATGTGTCGCAGACCGACGAAAGTGGTTTCGAGGTCGGCCGCAACGTCGCCACCACCGAGGGCGCGGTGGTGTTCGAGAACGAGTTGTTCCAGCTACTTGAATACTCGCCGCTGACGGCCAAGGTGCATGCGCGGCCGATGTTGCTGGTGCCGCCGTGCATCAACAAGTACTACATCCTCGACCTGCAGCCCGACAACTCGCTGATCCGCTATACCGTGGCGCAGGGCCACCGGGTGTTCGTGGTGAGCTGGCGCAACCCGGATGCGTCGATCGCCGCCAAGACCTGGGACGACTACATCGAAGGCGCCGTGATCCGCGCCATCCGCGAAGTGCAGGCCATCAGCGGGCAGGACACGATCGACACGCTCGGCTTTTGCGTCGGGGGCACGATGCTGTCGACGGCGCTGGCGGTGCTCGCCGCACGCGGGGAACAGCCAGCCGCGAGCGTGACGCTCTTGACCACGCTGCTCGACTTTTCCGACACCGGTGTG
>JAYUGJ010000086.1:0-1851 GCA_043738425.1 Burkholderiales bacterium | reverse complement strand
GAACAGGCTGATCTGCGCCTGCGGCAGCGCACGTGCCGCCTGCACCGCGAGCGACAGACCGACCGGCCCGGCGCCGACAACGGCCAGCCGCAGCGCGCGGGGGCTCGCTTCAGCCACGCGGGCGTGAGGGTGTGCGGTGGAAATCAATCGGCGTCTCGGTGGTCGGTGGCAGCGTTGCCGCTGCATCCTAGTCCAGTGGATTCGATGGGTGCCCCTGCAGCCAGCCGGGTCGCTGGTTGCCGCCATCTGCATGGCGCACCAGGTGCGCGAACTTCGATCGGTCGGCTTACTTCTTTTGCGCCGCGCCGCCGCACGACGCCGGCAGCTGTGCCCACTTGGTGCCTTCACCGGCCGTGCAGACCCAGAAAACATCGCCCTGGTCGTCGACACGCGGCGTGAACACCACGCTGGCGTGTGCGGTGGTGACGGTCAGCGCCATGTTCTTTGTGCTGAGCGACAGGCTGGTGCCATCGGCCAGGCGGATCGGAACGCCTGCGCTGGCCAGCGAATCGGGGACCGCTTTCTCGGTCAGGTAATGGCGCCGCAGCGCATCACGCGCGCCTTGGGTTTCGAGGACGGCAGTGCTCACTTCGGCGCGAATTTTGTAATCGTTGTAGGCCGGCAATGCCACGGCGGCCAACACCGCGACGATGTAGACCAGGATCAAGAAGCCGAAGCCCGCGCCCAGCCGCCCGGCATAGGGAATGAACAGCGCGGGCAGGTAGGCCAGGCGATGACGTCGGGGCATTTCGGCATCGGTGTTCATCACGCGCGCGACGCGTTTGGTCAGCCACGGGTAGCCGGCCGTCAGCTCATGGAAAGACATCCAGAAACCCGAGGTTTGTCGGGTTTGATCAAGGTAGGCCGCGATGTCGAGCGACTTCCAGCGCTGCGCACCAGCCGACAGCGCAGCCAGTGCTCGCGCCGCGTTGTCGGGGGTGGTGCTGCACGCCAGCCCGTGTCGATCGCAGGTGCTTTCGCGCGCCCGCGAATACGCCGCGCCGAGCAACGGCAGCCAGAGTGCGGGCCACCTGAACAGGTGACCATTCAGGTGCTTGCGGCGCAGGTGCCCGAGTTCATGGCCGATGTAGAAGCGCACACCATCCGGGTGCTCATCCATCGCATCGACCACCCCCGACAACAGCACCACGAATTGCCGTCCGAGAAACCTGGTGGCGAAAGCGTTCAATGCGCCGCCGCCATGGAGGATGTAGGCCTGCGGACGCACCGGGAGTTGCAGCCGCTCGCAACACGCCAGGAATTGCGCGTGCAATGCGGGGAACTGCGTCGGTGTGAGTTCGACGCCATTGCCCTTGATGTGCGAGATCAGCGCCGACTGCGCAAAAAGGTACAGCACGAACCCCAGGGCAAGCCCCAGCAGCGCGCCGCCCACGGTGCCGACGATCAAGGCCAGCCAGATGAGCAGGCCGAGGATCAGGGTGAGGGTGCCGAGCGTGCGCTCGCGTGGATAAACAAGGTCGTTCACGAGTGCTCCGCAGCGGTTGCTACTTGGGGTTGCCGATGCCATGCGCACAAACTTCCGCATGGCGATGAAAGTTTAGGGGCGCTCAATGACGCATCCACGCCTCGATCTCGTCGGGTGCCACCGGCACGCCGCGGCTGATCAGTTCGCAGCCGCGGTCGGTGACGATCGCGTCGTCTTCCACGCGGATGCCGATGTTCCAGTAGCGTTCGGGCACGCCCGGCGCGGGCCGCACGTAGAGGCCGGGCTCCAGCGTCACCACCATGCCTGGGCACAGCAGCCGCGACGGCCGTTTCACCACCGTGCCGCCGAGGCCATCGGGCTGCTCGACCGGGGCTTCGCCCAGCGACAGGTACTCGCCGACGTCG
>JAYUGJ010000085.1:0-25592 GCA_043738425.1 Burkholderiales bacterium | reverse complement strand
GAAACCAGCGCCAGCGGGCACCCGGTGCGCCGCCTCAAGAGCAACCCGGCCACGCCGGGCAACGCGCTGGTCATGTCGATCGACATCCGCCTGCAGGCGCTGGTCGAGGAGCTGTTCGGCGACCGGCGCGGTGCGCTGGTGGCGATCGACCCGCGCAACGGCGAAGTGCTGGCCTTCGTCAGCAAGCCCAACTTCGACCCGAACCTGTTCGTTGACGGCATCGACCAGGAGAACTGGAAGGCGCTGAACGAGTCGCCCGACAAGCCGCTGCTGAACCGCGCCTTGCGCGGCAGCTACCCGCCGGGCTCGACCTACAAGCCCTTCATGGCGCTGGCCGCGCTGACCCTGGGCAAGCGCACGCCGCAGCAGACCATCAGCGACCCCGGCTACTACTGGTTCGGCAACCACAAGTTCCGTGATGACAAGGAAGGCGGGCACGGCACGGTGGACATGTACCGCTCGATCGTGCAGTCGTGCGACACGTATTACTACACGCTCGCCAACGATCTCGGCGTGGATGCGATGCACGACTTCATGGCGCCGCTCGGCCTGGGTCAGATCACCGGCATCGACATGCAGGGCGAGCTGCGCGGCACCTTGCCGTCGACCGAGTGGAAGCGCACTGCCTACCGCAAGAAGGAGCAGCAGAAATGGTATGCGGGCGAGACCATTTCGCTGGGCATCGGCCAGGGCTACAACACCTTCACGATGCTGCAACTCGCGCAGGCCACCGCCACGGTGGCCGCGGGCGGGCAGCGCTTCAAGCCGCACCTTGTGAAGCTGGTCGAGAACTTCGAGACCCGCGCGCAGCGCCGCAGCGTCGGCGAGGCACTGCCGCCGCTGGCGTGGAAGCCCGAGCACGTCGCCTTCATCCACCGCGCGATGTTCGGCGTGACGCAGGAGGGCACGTCGCGCGGCTCGTTCGTGAACGCGCCGTACCAGTCGGGCGGCAAGACCGGCACGGCGCAGGTGATCGCGATCAAGGCGAACGAGAAGTACAACGCCAAGGACATCGACGAGCGGCACCGCGACCACGCGCTGTACGTCGCGTTCGCGCCGCTCGATGCGCCGCAGATCGCGCTTGCGCTGGTGGTCGAGAACGCCGGCTTCGGCGCCGGCGCGGCCGCACCCATCGCGCGCCGTGTGTTCGACTTCGTGCTCTCCGGCCAGTACCCGAGCGAGGCCGACATTGCCGCGACAAGGCTCGGCCAGGCGACCGCGCCGATCGGCGTGCCACGGCCGGTGGCATCGGTGCCTTTGCCCGGCAGCACGGTCGATGGCGCGGCGAGTGCGCCGAGCGGTTCGGCGCCGGCCGCTGCGCTGCGGGATGTACTGCCCGCCGCTGCGCGACCGGGTGCCTCGGCAGCGCAGCGCGTGGCGCTGGAGAAGCGGCGTTGAGTTCCGTCTTCGACAAGCCCTCGCTGTGGCAGCGCATCAAGCCGGTGCTGACCGGCTTCGACGCGCCGCTGCTGGTGGTGGTGCTGCTGCTCGGCGCGGCCGGGCTGATGACGATGTACTCGGCCGGCTTCGACGCAGGCTCGCGCTTCGTCGATCACGCCCGCAACATGCTGCTCGCCTTGTGCGTGGTGTTCGTCGTCGCGCAGGTGTCGCCGCAGACCTTGCTGAAGTTCGCCGTGCCGCTTTACACGGTCGGGGTTGCGCTGCTGGTCGCGGTGGCGGTCGCGGGCGTGACGAAGAAGGGCGCGACGCGCTGGCTGAACGTCGGCGTGGTGATCCAGCCGAGCGAGATCCTGAAGATCGCGATGCCGTTGATGCTGGCCTGGTGGTTCCAGCGCCGCGAGGGCCAGCGCCGCGCGACTGACTTCGTGATCGCGCTCGTGCTGCTCGCCGTGCCGGTCGGGCTGATCGTCAAGCAGCCCGACCTGGGCACGGCGATCCTGGTGCTGTCGGCCGGGCTCTACGTGATCTTCTTCGCCGGCTTGAGCTGGCGCCTGATCGTGCCGGTGCTGGTGGTGGGGGCGCTGGCGATCACCGCGATCGTCGTCTCGGAAGAGCGCATCTGCCAGCCCGAGGTGAAGTGGCCGCTGCTGCGCGACTACCAGAAGAACCGCGTCTGCACCTTGCTCGACCCGACCACCGACCCGCTCGGCAAGGGCTTCCACATCATCCAGGGCATGATCGCGATCGGCTCGGGCGGTGTCGACGGCAAGGGCTTCATGAAGGGCACGCAGACGCACCTCGAATTCATTCCCGAGCGCACCACCGACTTCATCTTCGCGGCCTTCTCGGAAGAGTTCGGTCTGATCGGCGGGCTGAGCCTGATCGCCGGCTTCATCTTCCTGATCGGCCGCGGCCTGATGATCGCGGCCGATGCGCCCACCGTGTTCACGCGGCTGCTGGCCGGGGCCATCACGCTGAGCTTCTTCACCTATGCGTTCGTCAACATGGGCATGGTCAGCGGCATCTTGCCGGTGGTCGGCGTGCCGTTGCCATTCATCAGCTACGGCGGCACCGCGATGGTGATCCTCGGACTCGGGCTGGGCATCCTGATGTCGATTTCCAAAAGCCGCCGGTTGGTGCAAAGCTGACGCAACCTGGCTTGCGAATCGACGATAGACGTCGCAGGTCGATTCCCGGCCGCTGCATGACGCCAGCACATCAACACGGCACATCACGCCGGCATATCAGGCCCGCACATTAGACAGCGCCGCAAACCGCAGGGTGATGCGCACGCCGGGGCCGAAGGCCGCATCCCCCGGCGACTGCAGACCTGACCCCTGCCGCAGATTGGCGTCTTCCAGCCGCAGCTCGACGTGGTGCTGCAATGCGATTCGCCGCACGATTGCCAGGCCCAGGCCTGAGCCATCGGAATGCGTGCCGAGCGCGCGATAAAACGGCTGGAACACTTGCTCGCGTTCGCCCACCGCGATGCCGGGACCGGAGTCTTCGACCTGCAACACCACCACCTGGCCAAACGGATCGCCGAGCAGCCGCACCGTGACCAGACCACCCGGCGGCGTGTACTGCAGCGCGTTGTCGACCAGGTTGCGGATCAGCTCACGCAGCAGCAACCGGTGACCCCAAACCATCGTCTGGCGCGCCGAGGCGTTGGCGTTGGCGTTGGCATTTGCACCGGCACCGGCACCGGCACCGGCACCGACAGCGGCCGCGGGGTTCGCATCGGCGCGGCCGTCTGGATCGATGGCTGGGTCGATGCCTTGATCGCCGTCGCAGTCGTCCGCGTTTTCCAGCGCACCCGGTGCGTGCTGGGCGGTGTGTTGCGGGCCCTCATAACCCAGGTCGATCCGCTTTTGCAGCGCGCGCGGTACCAGGTCTTGCACCGTCTCGATGGCCAGCGTGGCCAGGTCTACCGGGCCCAACTGCCGCGCATGTTCGCGGTCTTCGGCATGCGCCATCGCCAGCAGCTGGTTCACCACATGCGCGGCGCGCTGGCTGGATTGCGCAATTTGCTGCAGCGAGCGCTTGATGTCGGCCGGATCGTGTTGGCCCGCATCGATGTCGCGCTGCGCCAGCTCGGCCTGCATACGCAACCCGGCCAGCGGGGTTTTCAACTGGTGCGCCGCATCTGCCAAAAAATGTTTTTGTGAACCGATCGAGCGGTCCAGCCGCGCCAGCAAATCGTTGATCGCGCGCACCAGCGGCGACACCTCTTCAGGCGCATCGCGTTCATCGATCGGGCTCAGGTCGCTGCTGTCGCGGCGGCGTATGCGTTGCTGCAATTCATTCAACGGCGCAAAGCCGCGCGCCAACGCCAGCCACACCAGCAGCACCGCCAGCGGCAAGATGACGAACTGCGGCAGGATCACGCCTTTGATGATTTCGGTGGCCAGCCGCGAGCGTTTGCCGAAGGTTTCGGCCACCTGCACCAGCGGCGCGGCTTCGCCCGCGCGGCCTGGCACATCGACCCACATGTAGGCCACGCGCACGCTGTCGTCGCGAATGGTGTCGTTGCGGTAGCGCAGCTCGCCGGGCGGTGATCGGTCGTCTTCAGGCGGCAGCGCCAGCCCGGTGTCGCCGCTCAGGTGCTCGCCACGCAGCCCCAGCACCTGATAAAAAACATCGTCGGCTTCATCGGTACGCAAAATTTCTGCGGCCGCCGTGGGTAACGTGAAGTAGGCCGCCGGCGCACCCTGCGCCCCGCGCACCGCAACCTGTTTGGACAGCACCCGCACCATCGCGGCCAGTTCGCGGTCGTACGGCTGGTTGGCGATGCCCTGCGCAACCAGCCAGGTCAGCACGATGCTCATCGGCCACAGCAGCAGCAGCGGCGCCAGCATCCAATCGAGGATTTCGCCGAACAGCGAGCGTTGTTCTTGCGGTGCGGCCATGCGCGTTGGCCGGCGCTACCGCGCGGGCTTCTCTGAGTCGACCTTCTGTGGGTCGACTTTGTCCTGGTTGAATTTCTCTTGGCTGAACTTTTCTGGGTCCACCGTTCCGGGGTCAACTTTCAATGCCCCGATCTTCTCTGGCCCGATCTTCTCGAGGCAATAACCGAGACCGCGCACGGTCGCGATGCGCACCGGTCCATGCTCGATTTTTTTCCGCAACCGGTGGATGTAGACCTCGATCGCGTTGTTGCTGACCTCTTCGCCCCATTCGCACAAATGCTCGACCAGCTGGTCTTTGCTGACCAGCCGACCCGCGCGCTGCAGCAGCACCTCCAGCAGGCTGATTTCACGTGCCGACAGCTCGATCATCTGGTCGTTGACATAGGCGACGCGGCCGGTCGCGTCGAACGTCAGCGGACCGTGCTTGATCACGCTCGACGCGGTTCCCAAGCCGCGCCGGGTCAACGCGCGCACGCGGGCTTCCAACTCTTGCAACGAAAACGGCTTCGCCATGTAGTCGTCGGCACCCAGATCGAGGCCCTTGACGCGTTGATCGACGCTGTCGGCCGCGGTCAATATCAGCACCGGCACGCTGGAGCCGCGCGCGCGCAGCTTGCGCAGCACCTCCAGGCCGTGCAGCTTGGGCAGGCCGAGATCGAGAATCACCACATCGAACTCATGCGACGCCAGCGCGGCATCGGCTTCGGTGCCGGTGCCGACCTGATCCACCGCGTAGCCCGCGCTGCGCAACGCACGCAACAAACCGTCGGCCAGCACCTGGTCGTCTTCGGCAATCAGTACCCGCATGCGTGCACTCCTGTGGCAGTTCAAACAAAGCACCGTCAGACACCCACGACCAGTTTAGGGTTCGCCCCGCTGCGCTCGAGGTGCCGCTGCGTCGGACCTACAAACACTGTACAAATAGCCAGCTATGGTGATAATCGCCCGACCAACCGGAGAACCCCATGGACGCACCCGTCAAAGCCCTGAACACCGAAAAAGCCAAAGCGCTGCAAGCCGCGCTGGCGCAAATTGAAAAGCAATTCGGCAAGGGCGCGATCATGCGTCTGGGCGAAGGCGAGGTGATCGACGACATCGAGGTCGTGTCCACCGGCTCACTCGGCCTCGACATCGCGCTCGGCGTGGGCGGCCTGCCGCGCGGTCGGGTGGTTGAAATTTACGGGCCCGAGTCCAGCGGCAAAACCACGTTGACGCTGCAAGTCATCGCCGAAATGCAAAAAGTAGGCGGCACCTGCGCGTTCATCGACGCAGAACACGCACTCGATACCGGCTATGCCCAAAAGCTCGGCGTCAATTTGCAAGAGCTGTTGATCAGCCAGCCCGACACCGGCGAGCAAGCGCTCGAGATCGTCGACGCGCTGGTCCGCTCGGCATCGGTCGACCTGGTGGTCATCGACTCGGTAGCCGCACTCACGCCGAAGGCAGAAATCGAAGGCGAAATGGGCGACTCGCTGCCCGGCCTGCAAGCCCGCCTGATGAGCCAGGCACTGCGCAAGCTGACCGGCAGCATCAAAAAGACCAACACGATGGTCATCTTCATCAACCAGATTCGCATGAAGATCGGCGTCATGTTCGGCAGCCCCGAAACCACCACCGGCGGCAATGCGCTGAAGTTCTACGCGTCGGTGCGGCTCGATATTCGGCGCATCGGCAGCATCAAAAAGGGCGAAGAAGTGATCGGCAACGAGACCAAGGTCAAAGTCGTCAAGAACAAAGTCTCGCCACCGTTCAAGACCGCCGAGTTCGACATCTTGTACGGCGAAGGCATCAGCCGCGAAGGCGAAATCATCGACATGGGCGTGGAAGCCAAGGTGCTCGAAAAAAGCGGCGCCTGGTATGCGTACAAGGGCGAAAAAATCGGCCAGGGCAAAGACAACTCACGTGAGTTTTTGCGCGAGAACCCGGCCCTCGCGTTCGAAATCGAAAACCTGGTGCGCACCGCCGTAGGCATCCGCCTGTTGCCCACACCGACCGCTGGCGACGCCCCCGCGAAGGCCGCCAAAGACAAGGCGGCCAAAGACAAAGACATCGACAAAGCGTAAGCAGCCGCCGCGGCACCGCACAGCCCATGGGGCCGGGTATGAAACCGCGCTTATCACTCAAAGGCCGCGCGTTGCAATTGCTGTCGCAGCGCGAGCACAGCCGCCTCGAGCTGCGGCGCAAGTTGCTGCGCCCTGCACGCGCCGACCGGCCACCGCGCAGCGCGGCCCACGGTGCCGAGGCCGAGGCCGAGGCTGAAGTCGAAGTCGAGACCGACGCGGTGCAGGTGCAGGTGCAAGTGCAGATACAGGCGAACCCTGACCTCGCCGCCGGCCCGGGATCGGCATCGGCATCGGGATCGGGATCGGGCCTCGATGCGCACGCGGACGCCCGTACGTCGGGCGCAGCGGCGATCGGTGAAACCCGCCACGTGCCTGCGGTCGGCTTGGCGAGCGAGGTCGACGCGGTGCTCGATTGGCTGCAGGCGCAGCGCTATTTGTGCGATGCGCGGTTCGTTGAAAGCCGGGTGCATGCGCGCTCGGCGCGCTTCGGCAACCTGCGCATACGGCAAGAGCTGTCGCAGCACGGCGTGGCGTTGACCGCCGACATGGCGAGCGCATTGCGCGACAGCGAACAAGCGCGTGCCGCAGAGGTGCTGCAGCGAAAGTTCGGTACCGCCGCCGCCAACCCGGGCGAGCGCGCCAAGCAGGCCCGTTTTTTGAGTGGCCGCGGGTTTTCGTCCGAGGTGGTGTGGCGGGTGTTGCGCAACGGCACCGAGTCCGACTGAGCGCGGCGCGGGCTGAGAGCGTGAGAATTTTTCGTTCACGCCCGAAAAACTCTCACGCGCTGAGGCAGCGCTGAACCACTCGCGGCGGGCCGCAACCCAAACCTCTGGGGCCGAACGACAAAGGCGCGCTGTCGCGACCATGTGCCGCGCCGTACGGCACGCAAAAACCGGGCGTGCCGGCCGACAAGGCCTGCCTCAGCGCGGCGCCGACGCCCGTCGCGCGTGCGACTGACGTCGGTCGCGCACGGCGCAGCGGGCGCCGGCGGCAGCTGTCGACCGCATGCGCAAATACAGGTACGGCTACAGCTGTAGGTACGGGCACAGGCGCAGGTACAGGTACAGATACAGGTACAGATACAGGTACAGGCACAGCCCGCGCGTGTTCGCATCGCGTGTCGTCGCTGTAAGCCGGGTGCCCATGCTTGCATCGATAATTCTGGAGGTCACTCAGCACGGTCGTGGTCAGCCCCAAACCGGGCCGCCACCGGCCCCGCACCGCACCCAACACCGCTCGATTTCATCTCCTGTCAGAAAGCCCCGCATGAAGATCCATGAATACCAAGGCAAAGAAATCTTGCGCCAGTTCGGCGTACCGGTGCCGCGCGGTTACCCCGCTTTCAGCGTGCTCGAGGCCACCGAAGCCGCCCAAAAGCTCGGCGGGCCGGTGTGGGTGGTGAAGGCGCAGATTCACGCGGGCGGTCGCGGCAAGGGCGGCGGCGTGAAGCTGGCCCGCTCACTCGACGAGGTCAAAAAGCTCGCCGGAGAGATTCTCGGCATGCAGCTGAAAACCCACCAAACCGGCCCGGCCGGACAAAAAGTGCGCCGCCTGTTGATTGAAGAAGGTGCCGATATCCAGAAGGAGTACTACGTCGCGGCAGTCACCGACCGCGCCACCCAGCGGGTGGCGATGATGGCCAGCAGCGAAGGCGGCATGGACATCGAGGAAGTGGCGCACGCCACGCCCGAGAAGATTTTGAAAGTGTTCGTCGACCCGGCCACCGGCCTGACCGACGCGCAAGGCATGCAGCTGGCCAGCGGCATCGGCGTGCCCGCAGCCAGCCAGGCGCAAGCGGTCGATGTGCTGAAAAAGTTGTACCAGGCCTACATGGACACCGACTGTTCGCTGGCTGAAATCAACCCATTGATTCTGGAAGGTTCGGTCGACGGCAAGCCGGGCGCGATCAAGGCGCTCGACGCGAAGTTCAACTTCGACAGCAACGCGCTGTTTCGCCACCCCGAAATCGTCGCCTACCGCGACCTCGATGAAGAAGACCCGGCCGAAATCGAAGCCAGCAAATTCGATTTGGCCTACATCCAGCTCGACGGCAACATCGGCTGCCTGGTCAACGGTGCGGGCCTTGCAATGGCGACGATGGACACCATCAAGTTGTTCGGTGGCGAGCCGGCCAACTTTCTCGATGTGGGCGGCGGCGCGACCGCCGAAAAAGTCACCGAAGCCTTCAAGATCATGCTCGGCAACCCGAAAGTCGAAGCGATTTTGGTGAACATTTTCGGCGGCATCATGCGCTGCGACACCATCGCCGAAGGCGTGATCGCTGCCTGCAAAGCCGTCAACCTGAACGTGCCGCTGGTGGTGCGCATGAAGGGCACCAACGAAGACATCGGCAAAAAAATGCTGAAGGATTCCGGCCTGCCGATCATCACCGCCGAGTCGATGGCCGACGCCGCCCAATCGGTGATGGCCGCGCTGAAGAAGCAAGCGCCTCGCGACTAAGGACACATTCCATGAGCATCCTGATCAATAAAAACACCCGCGTCATCACGCAAGGCATCACCGGAAAAACCGGCCAATTCCACACCCGCGGTTGCCGCGATTACGCCAACGGCAAAGCCTGCTTCGTGGCTGGCGTGAACCCGAAAAAAGCCGGTGAAGACTTCGAAGGCATTCCGATTTATGCCAGCGTCAAACAAGCGGCCGCGGCCTCGGGTGCCACGGTGAGCGTGATTTATGTGCCGCCTGCGGGCGCGGCGGCAGCCATTTGGGAAGCGGTCGAAGCCGACCTCGATTTGGCCATTTGCATCACCGAAGGCATCCCGGTGCGCGACATGCTGGAAGTGCGCAACCGCATGAAAGTCAAAGAAGCCCAAGGCGGCAAAAAGACGCTGCTGCTCGGCCCCAACTGTCCCGGCTTGATCACGCCGGACGAAATCAAGATCGGCATCATGCCGGGCCACATCCACCGGCCGGGGCGCATCGGCGTGGTCAGTCGTTCGGGCACGCTGACCTACGAAGCGGTCGCGCAGCTGACCGAAATCGGCCTCGGCCAAAGCACCGCAGTCGGCATCGGCGGCGACCCGATCAACGGGCTCAAGCACATAGACATCATGCGGTTGTTCAACGACGATCCGGCCACCGATGCGGTCATCATGATCGGCGAGATCGGCGGCCCCGATGAGGCCGAAGCGGCGGTGTGGTGCAAGGCGAACATGAGAAAACCCATCGTCGGTTTCATCGCCGGCGTCACCGCACCGGCAGGCAAACGCATGGGCCACGCGGGTGCGTTGATCTCAGGCGGTGCCGACACCGCAGACGCCAAGCTCGAAGTGATGGAAGCCTGCGGCTTCACCGTGACGCGCAACCCGTCCGAGATGGCGAAGTTGCTGAAGAAACTGCTTTGATGGCGGCGGCGCGCCGGGCGGCCGCAGCCACGCCGCCCGGCGCGCCAGATGCCCGAGGCCTGCTGGGGCAGCCGCTGCTGCACCGCGGTTTTTTGGAAGATCCGTACCCGACCTACGCCGCGCTGCGCCACGCCGCGCCGCTGGTCTGGAGCGATGAGTTTTTCGGTGGTGCCTGGCTGGTGTCGCGCCATGCCGATGTGGATTGGGTGCTGCGCGATGCGCGGTTTTCAGCGCAGCGCACCGGTGGTTGGGTGATGGCGACCACGCCCGACCGGCAACGCGGCGCGGCCGACCGCTCGCCGCGCGCCGAACTGCGCGGCTTTCAACGCCTGTTCGCCCGCGCCATGATTTTTCTCGATGCGCCCGACCATGCGCGCGTGCGGCAAACGATGGCTGCCGCGTTTCGGCCGGCCGATATGCAGCACCTGGTGCCAGGTCTTGAATTGGCGATCCGCCAGCGGCTCGATGCGGTCGATGCGTCGCAGCCGTTCGACTTTGTGGCGGCGCTGGCGCGCCCGCTGCCGGCCCAGGTCATTGGGCTGTTGATGGGGCTCGATGCGGCCGATGCCAACTCGCCGGCCATCGTCGGCTGGTCGGACGAGCTGGCCGCGTTCATCGGCGCGCCCGACCCAACGCACGCGCAGGCGCTGGATGCGCAGGCCGCGTTGCTCGCGATGGCCGCGTTTTTCGAGGTGCAATTCACGCGCCGCCGCGCCGCACGTGCCGCCGGTGGCGCGCCGCGCGACGACGTGATCGGCCGCCTGATCGAAGCCGAGCAGGTCGGCGTGCTGCGCGGCGCTGCCGAGCTGCTGGCGCAGTGCGTGATGCTGCTGTTTGCCGGCCACGAAACCACCCGCCATTTGCTCGCCAACGGCTTGCGCACCTTGCTTGCGCATCCTGCGGCGTGGCAGCAGCTGCAAGCCGAACCTGCGCTGATGGCGAATGCAGTGCGCGAGCTGTTGCGCTTCGACAGCCCGGTGCAATACACCGGCCGCCGGGTCGCCGCCGACCTCACGCTGCACGGCCACAGGCTGCGCCGCGGCGACCTGGTGGTGGCGCTGATCGGGGCGGCCAACCGCGACCCGGCGCGCTTCGACCAACCCGACGCTATAGACCTGACACGCCGCGCCAGCGCGCCACTCGCATTCGGGCAAGGCCCGCATGTGTGCATCGGTGCCGCATTGACCTTGATGGAAGCACAAGCGGTGTTTTCGCACGTCATCACCCGCTGGCCTGCCCTCACCCTGGCGCAGCCGCAAGTCGCCCACTGGACCGGCAACGCGCTCTATCGCGGCGTGACGGCGCTGCCGCTGCACAGCGGCAGCGCTGCGCGCGGGCGCGGTGAACTGCTGCCAGTGCCGGGCTGACAACACCGGGCGCGGCGGGTTCGACGCGGGCCCCGCACAGCGGCCCGCCTACACTGCCGCTTCGCTGTTTTTCGACCCACCCGAGCACCGCATGCAAGCCCTGATGACGCCTGAGTTTTGGATCGCCGTTGGGCAGATCATCATGATCGACATCTTGCTCGGTGGTGACAACGCGGTGGTCATTGCACTGGCCTGCCGCAAGCTGCCGGCAGCGCAGCGCACCAAAGGCATCTTGTGGGGCACGGCGGGTGCCATCGTGCTGCGCGTCATCTTGATTTTTTTCGCGCTGCAGTTGCTGGCGGTTCCTTTTTTGAAGCTGGTCGGGGCGCTGCTGCTGTTGTGGATCGGCGTCAAGCTGCTGCTGCCCGAAGAAGACGACCATGGCCACATCGAAGGCAGCGACCGGCTGTGGGGTGCGGTCAAAACCGTCATCGTGGCCGACCTGGTGATGAGCGTCGACAACGTGATCGCGATTGCCGGTGCGGCCGAATCGGCCGGTGTGGCCGGTGGCAACCACACCATGCCGCTGGTGATATTCGGCTTGCTGGTCAGCATTCCGATCATTGTTTGGGGCAGCCAATTGGTCATCAAGCTAATGGACCGCTTCCCCGCCATCATCACGCTGGGTGCGATGTTGCTGGGCTGGATCGCCGGCACGATGGCGGTTACCGACCCGGCGCTGGTCAACCCCGAGGTGATGCCGCAGGTGCCGAAGTTGCCCGCCAGCGAGTGGATCAAATACGCCGCGGGCACCGTCGGCGCGCTGCTGGTGCTGGCGGTCGGCAAATCGATGCAGGCGCGGCGCAGCAGCCGCTGACCTGACGCCGATGTCGATGTCCACGCCAAAGCCGACACCGAACCCGAAACCGAACCACGCGATGGGCAACACCCGACCCACTGCCGACCCGCTGGCCGCGGCGCGGTCGAACCAGCCAGTCACCCTCGGCCGCTACCGCGTCGAGCGCTTGCTGGGCCGCGGTGCCATGAGCGCGGTGTACCTGGCGCACGACGTGCAAACCGCGGCGCCGGTGGCCATCAAAACCATGGCGCTGCAAGCCGAGTTCGACGACAGCGCCGAGCTGATCGAGGCGCGCGCACGCTTTTTTCGCGAAGCGCAAACTGCCGGCCGACTGCAGCACCGCGGCATCGTCAAAGTCATTACCGCGGGCGAAGACCACGGGTTGGCCTATCTGGCGATGGAATACCTGCGCGGCGGCGACCTGCAGCGCCACAGCCATGCCGCCGCACTGCTGCCGTTGCCGGTGGTGCTGCACATCGGCGAACACGTCGCCGACGCGCTGGCGCATGCGCACCGCCACGGCGTGGTGCACCGCGATGTGAAACCGGCCAACGTGATGCTGGATGCGGCCACCGGCGTGGTCACCGTCACCGACTTCGGCATTGCACGCATTGCCGGCTCCAGCCGCACCCGCACCGGCATGCTGCTGGGCACGCCGTCGTACATGTCGCCCGAGCAGCTGTCGGGCCGCCGGGTCGATGGCCGCGCCGACCTGTATTCACTCGGCGTCATGCTGTACGAGCTGTTGACCGGCCAACTGCCGCACCGCGCCGAATCGATGGCCAAGCTGCTGTACGCGATTGCCAACGAGACCGCGCCCGATGTGCGCAGCGTGCGCGCCGAGGTGCCCGCAGCGCTGGCCGGGCTGCTGGCCAGCGTGCTGGTGAAAGCCGCCGATGCGCGGTGCGGCGACGGTTTGCAACTGGCCAACCGGCTGCGCGATATCGCGGCCCAGTGGCCGGCCATCGGCTGGCCGATGGCGCTTGCCTTGCCGCCGCCACCGCCACCGCCGCCAATTGCCGCAAGCGCCTCAAGCGCCTCAAGCGTGCAGTTTTCACGCCGGGATCCGGGTCACAATCCCGCCCTCTGATGTATGCCGTCATTCCCGCCACGGGTGTGGGTGTCATTTCACCCCACGCTCCAACGCCGTAGTCGGCCTGATGCCCTATGCAGCTTGAGTTTTTCAGCGCCACCGACACCGGCCGCTCGCGCACCAACAACGAAGACTCGGTCGCGGTGGACACCACCTCGTCGCTCATCGTGTTAGCCGACGGCATGGGCGGCTACAACGCGGGTGAAGTGGCCAGCAACATGGCCACCACCTTCATCAGCACCGAGCTGGGTCGCTGGCTGGTCGAAGCTTCGGCCACCGCCACCGACGCCGACGTGCGCCGCGCGATGGATATTTGCGTCGACAACGCCAACCGCGCTATTTACAACGCCGCCAATTCGAATCCGCAGTACGCCGGCATGGGCACCACGCTGGTGGTCGGTGTGTTCCGCGACAACCGGCTGCTGCTGGGCCACGTCGGCGACTCGCGCGGCTACCGCATGCGCGGCGGGCAACTCGCCCGCATCACGCACGACCACTCGCTGCTGCAAGAGCAAATCGACGCCGGTTTGATCACCGAAGAGCAGGCGGCGTTTTCGGCCAACAAGAATCTGGTCACCCGTGCGGTGGGCGTGGAACCCGACGTGCAACTCGAGTCGCGGTTGCATGAAATGCTGCCCGGCGACCTGGTGCTGCTGTGCTCCGACGGGTTGTCCGACATGCTCGACGACGACCATATCGCCACGCTGCTGCAGTCGTGCGAGAGCATCGAAGCCGCAGCCCGCACGCTGATCGATGCGGCCAACGAAGCCGGCGGCAAAGATAACATCGCGGTCATCTTGGTGCGCATGCAAGGCACCGGCAGCACCGGCCGCTCGTGGTGGCCATTCAAGACATAGACGGCCGCGCACAACCAAACGAATTTCGCGCCACAAGCGCCACTGAATTAAACACCTGCCCCCGCGCAGGGCACACAAAATACGAGGTCTAGCATGGGCAAACTGGTGGTATCGCTTGACGGCGTGGTGATCAAAGAAGTGCAACTCACCAAAGACAAAACCACGCTCGGCCGGCGTCCGTACAACGACATCGTGATCGACAACCTGGCGGTCAGCGGCGAACACGCGGTGCTGCAAATGCTCGGCGTCGATGTGTTCATCGAAGACCTGAACAGCACCAACGGCACCTACATCAACGGCAAGGCCATCAAAAAGCAACTGCTGGTGCACAGCGACACGGTGGAAATCGGCAAATACAAAATCAAATACCTGGTGGCCGACGGCACCGACTACGAAGCCACCCAGGTCATCCGCCCAGGCAGCGCCGCGCAGTACGCCAGCGCGCCCGTGCAGCCGGGCTTGCAACGCGCCTCGGGCTTCGGCTCGCTGGCGGCGTCCAACACCAGCCCCAACCCGTATGCCAACGCCACCGCACCGACCGACTTCGGCGGCCTGCCGAACCAGGCCGTGGCCGGCGCGGCTGCCGCCTCGATCAAGGTGTTGAACGGTGCCGCCGCAGGCCGCGAAGTGGGGCTGACGAAAGTCGTCACCACCATCGGCAAACCCGGCGTGCAGGTCGCGTCGATCACCAAGCGCCCGGTCGGTTATGTGTTCGCCCACGTCGAAGGCGCAGCGCGGCCGACCATCAACGGCAACCCGCTGATGACCGAGACCACGCAGCTGAAAGACGGTGACGTGATCGAACTCGCCGGCACGCAAATGCAATTCATCCACCGCTGATGCGTTGGGTGGCGCTGCGCCAGGCGTGTCATCGCCGCGCAGCTGCAAACCACCGGTAGCCGACAAAACAGAAACCGGGTGGCCGCACTGGCCACCCACGCGCACCCGCTATCCACTTGCCGCACCCGACGCCAGCCACTGGCGGCGCGGCACCCAACCATCGGCAGCCACCGCGTGACATTTCGCACGCCACCGCCGGCGGCGTCGACCGATCAGCCCTCAAGTTCTGCGCATTTGAGACTTGTCACCTCGGCCCGGCGTGGCAAGCGCGGCAACATCGGGCGATGACGCCTGCGCTGACCGCATTTCCCACTGCACTTGCCACCACCACTGCACCTGCGCCGACCGCGCGCAGCGCCGCTGCCCGATGAGCCTGCGCGTACTCGGCTGTTCCGGCTCGATCGCCGCCGGTTGCAAAACCACCGCGTTCTTGCTCGATGACGATGTGCTGATCGACGCCGGCACCGGGGTCGGCGACCTGCCGCTCGAGTCGCTGGCGCGCATCGACCATGTGTTCATCAGCCATTCGCACCTCGACCACGTGCTGTCGATCGCGCTGCTGGCCGACAGCGTGATGCGGCTGCGCGCTGCGCAACAGCGTGGCCCGATTCAACTGCACGCGCTGCCCGAGACGATTGCCGCGCTGCGCGAACACATCTTCAACGGCGTGATTTGGCCCGACTTCACGCGCCTGCCCAGCGCCGACCAACCGGTGCTGCAATTCGTGCCGTTTGCGGTCGGCGATGTGCTGCCGAATGTCGGCGCGCAGCGGCGCACGGTCGAAGTGCTCAGCGCCCTGCACACCGTGCCCGCAGTCGGCTTTGCGGTGCGCGCGGCTGCTCACCCGTACGACGGCCGCGACAGCGCCTGGTGGGTCTACACCGGCGACACCGGACCCAACCCCGAACTGTGGCGGCGGCTGCACACCATGCAGCTGTCGCACCTGGTGATCGAAACCGCGTTCAGTGACGAGGAACGGGCGCTGGCCCGCATCAGCCGCCACCTGTGCCCCACCGCACTCGGCCACGGCCTGGCCCAACTCGGCGGCCGGGTGGCGGTGCACATCACCCACATCAAGCCCGGCGAAGTCGACGCCGTGATGGGCGAGATCACCCGCCTCGATTTACAGCACCAGGTGCGCGCGCTGGCGGTGGGCGAGGTGATGCCGCTCGGCTGACTCGGGTAATGCCGGGAGGCAGCCGATTCATTCGTGCTCCCGCAGGGCGAGGCACCAGATCAATCCACTCTCCCACTGGGGGAGGCGCTCAATCAATCCCCTCTACCTCCGGGAGAGGCGCCCAATCAATCTCCTCTCCCTCCGGAAGAGGGTTGGGGTGGGGGTGAAGGCCCCCACTGCACGGCCCCAAGCCCCCGGCAAATCCCAACCCACCAAGGCCACCACCCGACCATTTGCGTCACCCCGCACCACCCGATCACCCGAATTGCGCCGCCTGACGTGACCTTTTGTGTCGCCGCGCACCGCCAGATGCACAACAAGTCACACGCCACCCGGTGGCACGCCACCTGCAAATACCCTGGCGTTCCACCCCCCTGCAGATTGCAGCCAACCCCCAAAGGAAATTGATCATGAAACGCTCCATCCAAAAAGGTTTTACCCTCATCGAACTGATGATCGTCGTCGCAATTATTGGCATCTTGGCCGCGGTAGCGCTGCCGGCCTATCAGGACTACACGATCCGCGCCAAGGTGACTGAAGGCATCGTGCTCGGAAGCTCAATGAAAATTATTGTTGCTGACAATTCGGCCAACGCAACACCGGCTGACGCAACGAATGGCGGACTTTTTGGCGGTTTGCCGATCACCGCAACTACGTACTGCACAGGTGCCGCAACGGAGTGCACCATGTTCGGCGGCGTAAGTAAAAACGTAACGAGCATCACGGGCAATACGGCAACTGGTGTCATAACCGTTACGTACGCCAATCCAATAGCCACCGGTGGTCCAACCCTTAAATTGGCTCCATCGTCAAACGCTCTAGTGATTGCTGCAGGCACCCCGCCAGTAGCACCAATCATTTGGACTTGCTTTGCCAGCACCAAGGCAAACTACAACGGCTTTACAAATACCGCAACTCTGCTGCCGAAATATGCGCCAGCTGAATGCCGTTAAGTTCGTCGGCTGGCCTGTGATGGCTGGCTTCTAAAAAAGGCCGCTGAAATGCGGCCTTTTTCTCTTTGTGCAGCGCATTCCTTCGGCTTACGCTGTGGCAGCGATATCTGCCGGTGTCGCACCCAATTGCCCCACCCCCCATGCAGCTCGCTCACCCACCCGCCGTCGCAGAACCCCACCGCTTCAACCTGCGCCACCGTGCCCGCGCAGCCGGCTTGCACTTGTTGATCTCACTCACGCTGGCCGCGCTGGTCGCCGCACTGGTGTTCGGGCTGTGGTACCCCGGCATCTATCGGCACATCTCAGGCGGCCGCGCTTTGTTTTTGCTGGTGATGGGCGTCGATGTGGTGCTCGGCCCGCTGCTGACCTTCGCGGTGTTCAACCTGCGCAAAGGCTGGCCGCACCTGCGGCGCGATTTGGCGGTGATCGGCGTGATTCAACTCGCCGCACTCGGCTACGGCATCTACACCGTGTGCATCGCCCGGCCGGTAGCGATGGTGTACGAGGTCGACCGTTTTCGGGTGCTGATTGCCGACGAGGTGTACCGCAAAGAATTACCGAAAGCGCGCCCCGAATACCGCCGCCTGCCTTTGACTGGGCCGTGGCAACTGGGAGCCCGCAAACCGCAGGGTGCCGATGAAAAGAACGATGCGCTGTTCGGTGGCGTTGAAGGTGCCGACATCGGCCAGCGACCGCTGTTTTGGCAGCCGTATGCCGACTCGATGGCCGACGCACTGGGCCGCGCTAAACCGGTGGCGCTGTTGCTCAAACAGTATCCAGCGCAGGCGGCTGAGTTGTCGGCCCAGCTGCGCGAATTCAAGGTCGATGCCGCAAGTGCCAGGTTTTTACCGGTGATGGCGCGCGGCAACTGGGTGGCGGTGCTGGATGCGCACGGCGCAATCGCTGGCTTCTTGCCGGTGGAGGGGTTTTTTTGAGCTGCTGCTGGCAGCAAACGCCCCAAGCGCAGCCGCTGGACGACGCGCCATTGGCGCAGTGACCACTGCGCTGCGGCCTAAGGGCGCGAAATCGCGAGATTGCGGTCGCCGGCGAACTCGGCGGTGGGCACCACCGCAGCAGGCTGATCGGGCACCGCCCGTAGCGGCCGCACCCCGCAGCCGTAACTGGTGCAACGCGACACGCAAAATATCGGTATGTCCTTTGCCCACCCACGCGCTGCAGCAGCGAACACCGCGGTCTCATCCGACCGCACCGCCTCGCCCCTGATCCTGTCCACCACCGCCAGCTTGGCGGTGATTCCGGCAACGTTGTTGGCGGTGAATTTGCCGCCGTCGGCGACGTTTTTGAATCAGGCGGCAGCAGTGATCGGTTGGGGGCTTTTTGGGGTGCTGCTGGCGTGGCAGTTGCTGCGCGCACAGCGCGTGGCTGCGCAATCGGCAAGCTGCAGCGCACCCCATGGCGCAACCGCGATCGTCAACAGGACCGCGACCGACGGCGGCCTGGCCGCGCTGCTGTTGGCGTTGGGCGTGATGGCGGTGGGTTGCGTCGGCTCGTGGGCGCTTGCCGGCTTGCCGACATCGCTGGCGTTGTCGGCGCTGGGCCTGCTGGCGGCGGCCGGGGTGTTGGGGTGGCTAGGCGCGGCGGCGGCATCTGCGGGCTGCGGCGCGGTGGCGTTTCGCTCGCTGTGCGTGGCGCTAGTCGGTGCCGGGGTGCTCAGCGTGGCGGTCAGCGTGGTGCAGGTATTTGCGCCGGCGTGGGCGGATGGGCAGTGGATTGCCGCCAGCTCGATCGAGGGCCGCGCGTCGGGCAACCTGCGCCAGCCCAACCACCTGAGCAGCTTGCTGCTGTGGTCGCTGGTGGCGGTATTGTGGTTGGCCGAGGTGGTGCGCGCGCCGACCGATGTGCGCAGCGATGCGCCCGCCAAAGTGCCAGCCGGTGCGGCGACCGACGCGCCGACATCCGCACCAGCGTTGCACCCCATCAAGGCGCTGCGCGAGCGTGCCGGTTGGGCAAAGCAGGGTTTGCTGATGCTGATGTGCCTGTTCATTTTCGGCACGGTGCTCAGCGCCTCGCGCACCGGCATGTTGGGTGTGCTGGCGCTTGCGCTGTGGGGCGCGTTCGACCGCAATTTGTCGCGCCGCACTCGCACGCTGCTGTGCCTGTCGCCGCTGATTTATGCGCTGTGCTGGGGCGGCTTGAGCGCCTGGGCACATTCGACCGGCCATGTGTTCGGCGGGGCCGAACGGCTGCGCACCGAGACCGACATTTCCAGCTCGCGGTTCGGCATTTGGAGCAACACGCTGGCGCTGATTGCGCAGCACCCGTGGCTCGGCGTCGGCTGGGGCGAGTTCAATCTGGCCTGGTCGACGACGCCTTTTCCGATCCGCCCGGGCGCGTTTTTCGACCACACCCACAACCTGCCGCTGCAGTTGCTGGTGGAACTGGGCACACCGCTCGGTTTGCTGGTGATGGGGCTGTTGGCATGGGCGCTGTGGTGCGGCTGGCGCAGTGAGCCAACCGCCGCTGGAACCGCCAATAAAGCGGCCGACAACGCAGCGCTGCGGCGATCGGCCTGGATGATGGTGGTGTTGGTGCTGTGGCACAGCTTGCTCGAATACCCGCTGTGGTACGCCTACTTTTTGCTGCCCGCAGCGTTCGCCTGGGGGCTCAGTTTGGGCACCGGCGCACCAAGCTCTAAAGACCTGGCACCCGCCGCGCGCGACCGCGCTGCGCTCTCAGCCGTGTCATCAGCTGTGTCATCAGCTGTTTCATCAACTGTGTCGTCAGCTGCACCGTCTGAGCGCTCAGCGCAAGCGCTGCCGCTGCTCGCCGCCACGCTGTTGCTGACGGTGGCAGGCGTCGCCTCGGTGATCGACTACCTGCGCGTGGTCGAGGTCTTCGAGCCCAGCGCCGACGCACCGCCGCTGGCCGACCGCATTGCCGCCGGCCAGCGCAGTTGGTTGTTCGCGCACCATGCCGACTACGCCGCCGCGATCACCAGCCCCAGCGTGGCCGGGGTGCTGCACGGCATCGACGGCGCGAAACACTTTTTGCTCGACACCCGGCTGATGCTGGCCTGGGCCAACGCACTCAACGCGACCGGCGAGGTGGAACACGCCCGCCAAATCGCCCAGCGCCTGCGCGAATTTCGCAACCCGGCCTCGAAGGCGTTTTTCGCCGAATGCGACGCGCCCGCAGCACCAGATGCGGCGCTGCCGTTCCAGTGCACGCCGCCTGCCGCATCCGCAGCAGCGAAAAACCCAGCCGCTATGTGATTTACCCCCGTGCCGCCGCGGCGGTTCGGAAGCAAGCTGTGATGGGCTAAAACTTGCACGCGCAATGAAAGCAAGCACCGCAGCCATCACCGTGACCCCCAACCCACCCGCCGACACCGTGCAACAACTGGTGCACCTGCGTGCCACCGGCCAACATGCAGCAGCCATCGCACTGGCCACTGCGCTCACGGTGGAGCACCCCACTGCGTTGTTGCCGTGGAAGCTGTTGGGTTGCATGCTCGATGAGACCGGGCAAACACAACCAGCGCAACGGTGCCTGGAAACCGCCCGCGCGCTCGATCCGGCTGATGCCGATGTCAACAACACATTGGGTGTGATGTACCTGCGTCAGGGCCGTTTGACGCAGGCGAAGACGCTGTTCACGCAGGCGGTGGCGGCACAACCCTCGATGGCGATGGCGTGGAGCAACCTGGGCATCGCGCTGCACACCGAAGGCGACTTCGTGGGCGCTGAAAAACAGTTCCGCGCAGCGGTGGCGCTGAACCCGCACGCGCCAGAAAACCTTGCCAATCTGGCCACCGTTTTGCAGGCGCAGCACCAATTCGTGCCCGCCTGCGAATACTTTGAACGTGCACTGGCATTGGCACCCGATATGGCTGGCGTGCATTGCAACTTGGGGTTGATGTTGAGCAGCGACAAACAGTGGCAGCGAGCCGAAGCCAGCTTCGCCCGAGCCCTGTCGCTGCAGCCGCTGCTGCACCAGGCGCACCACGGGTTGAGCGTGGTGTGGCAAAACACCGGGCGCCTTACGGCAGCCGAAGCAAGTTGCCGCAAAGCATGTGCGCTGTCACCCGATAGCGCGAGTTACCTGGGCGACTTGGGCAACCTGCTCGGCGATATGGGCCGGCTCAAGGAGGCGGCTGCCTGCCTGCTTGAAGCACGCCGCATGGCACCTGCGGATGCCGCGTTGTTCAGCGCGTATTTGTTCCAGTTGACGCAAGACGAAAACGTCGACCCCGACGATGTGTTTCGCGCGCACCAGACATTCGGCGCGCGCTTCGACGTGCCGCACCCACCGCATTCCAACGACCGCAACCCCAACCGCACACTGCGCGTCGGGTTTGTGTCGGGCGACCTGCGCAACCACCCGGTGGCCTATTTCATGGACCCGTTGTGGCAGGCAATCGATCGCCGCCAAATCGAGATTTGGGTTTATCACAGCTGCGGTGAACAAGACTTCGTGACGCCGCATTTGCGCGCGCTCAGCCATGCGTGGCATCAAGTCGAAGCCATGGGCGACGACGCGTTGACCGCACAGATTCGCGGTGACGCGATCGACGTGTTGGTCGATCTGTCGGGCCACACCGCGCACAACCGCTTGCCGGTGTTCGGCCGCAAACCCGCACCAATCCAGGTGACCTCACTGGGCTACCCGAACACCACCGGGCTGCACACGATGGACTACCTGCTGTGCGATCGATTCAACGCACCGCACGGCTCGTTCGAGCATCGCTACGTCGAGAAATTTGCCCGCATCCCGTCGTCGAGCACCTTCCTGCAAAACCTCGATGCGCCGCCGATCAACCCGCTGCCGATGCTGACGAACGGGCACATCACCTTCGGCAGTTTCAACCGCGTCAGCAAGCTTGGCGATCAGGTCATGGTCGCGTGGGCGCGGCTACTGCACCGCGTGCCCGGCTCGCGTATGTTGATCGGCAACCTGTTGGATGAGGCAGTGCGGCAGCGCTTGACGCAGCGATTCGCGCAACTGGGCATCACCGCCGATCGGCTGGACTTGCAGCCCAAGCTGGTGTTGAGCGATTACCTGCGCCTGCACCACGCGGTCGACATCGTCCTCGACACCTGGCCCTACGCGGGCGGCACCACCACCAACCACGCGTTGTGGATGGGTGTGCCGGTACTGACGGTGGTTGGGCCGTCGCGCTCGCACTGCCAGGGCTCGTCGTCGATGGGCAAGATGGGCTTGCCCGACTGGATCGCTACGGATGTCGATGACTTCGTAGAACGCGGCGCGCGGCTGGCCCGCGATGCTGGCCAGCTGGCTGTGCTGCGCGCCGGCATGCGTGAGCGATGGCGGCAAGCGCCGTTACGGCAACCCCGCACGGTGGCCCGTGGCTTCGAATCCGCTCTGCGCCAGATGTGGCGGCGCTGGTGTCAGGGGCTGCCTGCAGCACCGCTCGACATCACGCTGTCGACCGATTGAGTTACCCATGACGACGTGGCAAATCAACGCGTTTTTTTACGGCGCGCCGGCATGAAACCCACCGTTTTGTTGCTGAGCGGAGGCTCACTGGTCGGCGAAAACGTGATCGACGCGCTTGGCGATCGCTGCGCGGCGCTGCGTGTGGTGGCGACCAACACGCCAGTCTGGGCACCCAACCTGATGCGGATGGACCGGGTGTACCTGACACCACCAACTGCCGCCGACCCGCAGGCCTTCAAAGCCGTGTTGATGCAACTGGTGGAACAAGAGCGCCCGGCGCTGGTGATTCCCTGTCGTGACGATGATGTGCAATGGCTTGCGGTCTGGGCGGGCGAGCTGCGCGAACGCGGCGTGCCCGCACTGGTGGGCAGCGCTGCAGCCGCCGCGCACCTGGTCGACAAATGGAACAGCGCGCAGTTTTCAGTCGCCAACCGACTGCCGTTTGCACGATCGGCACCGGCGGTCGACCCGGTCGCGGTGGCATCGCTACTAAGCGACGTGGGCTGGCCGCTGATGCTGAAGCCGCGCGCCGGGTTTGCCTCTATCGGCGTGCGCGTGCTGCACCAACCGCACCAGTTGCAAGCGGTGCTGGGCGACCCCATGTTGCTGGTGCAGGAGTACCTGGGTTCGCGTGACGCGCTGGCCAGCCACCTCGATGCAATCGAGCGCACGGGGGTGCCGTTGTTCAGCAGCCTCGAGGAAGCGAAGTACTCGCTGCAAGCGTTTATCGACCCGGCTGGCGACACTGTCGGCCACTTCGTGACTTGCCACGCCATGAAGCGCGGTCGAAGTGTGCGCATAGAAGCCTGGCCCGACGCCGACCTCGAGGCGCTGGTGCGGCACACGGCCCAGGCTTTCGCCGCAGCCGGTTGGCGCGGCCCGCTGAATGTGCAGTGCCAGCGCTGCCCCGCGGGCCGGTATGTGATCTATGAATACAACGGCCGCTTTACCGGTGCAACCAGCGCCCGCGCCCTGCTGGGTTACGACGAGGTGGGTTTGGCCCTCGAGCAGTTTGCGGGCCTGCCCATTCGGCGCAGTCAAAATCGAATTGCTGAACACGCGGTGGTGCGCTCACCGCGCTCGTGGCTGAAGCCGCTCGACTGAGTAATACAAACCGCGACAAACCGCGCCATCGGCAAACGCATGACTTACCCACAAGACGGTTTCCACATCGCGCAACAGGTGCTGCCGGCGGGGTTTCTCGATGCGCTGGAGTACGCGGTGTTCGAGCCCATCGCCTTGCAGGCCGAGCACGTATTGGGACGCCGCTTTTGCCTGCGCGATTCGCTCGACACGCGCCAAGCGCTGATGGCTGAATTGAAGGCGCAGGCGCCTGAGCGGTACCTGAGCGCATTGAAGGTCTCGCAACTCGATCCGGCGTTGATGTGCGCTGCGGGCCAGCCCGCGTTGGTCGCCGTGCTCCACCAATTGGGTCTGCGCCACCCGGTGGTGGCCTTGAAGCCGTACCCCATCGTCATCGCGCCCAATTTGCATTTCGACGGTGGCTACAACATCCGGCCACCGCACCAGGAGTGGCCGGTCATGCAGGGCTCGCACAACGGCGTGGTGGTGTGGTTTCCGTTGCACGACATTGGCGGTGAACACAGCAGCATCGAGGTCTATCCAGGCAGTCACCTCAGCGGCGTGCTGCCCTACGAAGCGTCGCGCTGTGGATCGCAGGTGCATGCATCGGCGCTGTCGATGTGGCCGGTACGCCTTGCGCTGCGGCGCGGTGATCTGGTGGTTTTCTCGGCGTTCACGGTGCACCGCTCCAGCCCTGATGGCGCGGCGCTGCGTGCGGCAGTCAGCATCCGGTTCAACGACCTGGCCGAGCCCGGCTTCATCGAGCGGGCCTATCCCGACACCTCGAGCTTCAGCATTTCGAAAGAGCCGCTCGACGCTTTGGCGCATCGGTTCCAGCCATGAACTTGAATGAACTCTGCACGGCAGACATCGTGCCGGTCGCGCTGGTGGCTGGTCGCGTGGTTGCCGACCGCGCAGCGACCTGCTGGCGCGCGCCCATCGACCGAGGAAAAATCGTCATCTTTCGCGGTGCGTTCCAGCCGCGCGCCATGGTCGCACTGCGGCGTGCGCTGCAAACCTGGGCAAGCCAGACGCCGGCGATGCCACGCGGCGTCAGCGCCAGCCAGGCGGGGCTCAATTTCCACCGACTCGACGACGGCACGCAGCCGACCAGCCTGGCGCACATCTTTTATCAATTCGGCATCGTCGACGGTCCGGCCGATGGGGATGCTTCAGCAGGCGCACCGCCTAAAGATTTAGCGGCTGAGGTACGCGCAATGCGCGTCGCGTTGTTGGACTGGCAAAACCAGTTAGCAGGCACCGCCATCGACGCGAACGCGCCCGAGTTTCGATTCAAGGCGATGCGCCATCCGCGCGGTGGCGGCCATCTGGTCTCGCACCGTCACCCCTATTTGCCCCAAAAGGTGGCAATCTTTTTGAACCTTTCAGAGCCGGGGGTCGATTACGCCAGCGGCTGCGCGCGGTTCCGCAATGCCGCGGGTTGGGTCGATACACACGCCGACTTTCGCTGCGGCGACTTGCTGGCTTGGCGCTACGACCTAGTGCACGGCATCACCGAAGTGGAACCCAGCGCACCGCTGCAGTGGACGGGCGACGACGGCCTGTGGATTGCCGCGATGGAATGGATCGACTCGCATCCGCATTCGAGAACTGCATGAACGCACGCGCAGCCCACTGGGCCAACCGATGAAGATCGCCGTGATGCAGCCATACGCATTTCCGTACCTCGGCTACTTCCAACTTATCAATGCGGTCGACCGTTTCGTGTTGCTCGACGATGTGACGTACAGCAACTCGGTCTGGGTCAACCGCAACTGCGTGATGGGCACGCATGGCCCGCTGCGGTTCACACTGCCCATCGACCAGGTGAGCTGCTTTCGTCGGCTGTGCGACTTGCAACTTTCTGCCGGACCGAAATGGCAAGACAAGCTGCTGCGCTCGGTAGAACAAAGCTACGCGCGCAGCCCTGGGTTCGAACGCACGTGGCCCGCCATCGAGGCGGCAATTCGCTTTGCAGACAGGCGCTTGACCGCATGGCTACAGCATTCACTACAGCAGGTGTGCACCGCGCTCGGCGTGACCACGCCGCGGGTTTCGGCCGCCGCAACGCACCCCACGGGCGCGGCCCGCGGCCAGCGCTGAATGGTCGAAATATGTCAACGCGAAGGTGCCGTCGATTACCTCAACGCCGAGGGCGGGCGGGCGCTTTACACGCCCGCCGGTTTCGCGCAAGCCGGCGTACGGCTGCACTTTCTAACCCACCACCCACGCGCTTATCCGCAACGCGGCAGTGCCTTCTTGGAACG
>JAYUGJ010000084.1:0-7107 GCA_043738425.1 Burkholderiales bacterium | reverse complement strand
TTTCGACGGTGCGGTGGGCGGGTTGACGGGTGCCAGCCGCTGCAAGGCCGCTGGTGCGGCCAGCAGCGGTGGGGCTGCTTCGCGGGCTTTGGCAGGCTTCGACTTGACCGCGGCCTTCTGGATCGGAGGCGGGGTCGGGGTCAAGGTCGGGCTAGGTTTTGGCATGATGGATGGCAAGGTAGGGTCAGGTGTTTAAAACTTACGGGATGCCCAGCGTTTTGTGGTTTTGCACGCTGAGCCGCCACTGCGGGTGCGCCAGGCAGTACGCGACCGCCAACCGGGTGTTTTGCCGGTGCCCCAAGCCGTCCATCGGTTGCAGAAAAAACAACCCGAAATCGAGGCCGGTAAATTGATCCGGCATGGCACCGGGCTGCGGGAACACCAGCTTCAATTCGTGGCCGTGCGTAAGCGCCATGTCGGCACCGGCTTTGGGGCTGACACAAATCCAGTCGATGCCATCGGGCGCGGCTTGGGTGCCGTTGGTTTCCACAGCGACTTCAAAACCGACCGCGTGCAGCGCCGCTACCAGCGCGGCATCGAGCTGCAACAGCGGCTCGCCACCGGTGCACACCACCAACGGCTTGCCCGCGGGCGCGGTCTGCGCAGCGTTGGCCATTGGCCACTGGCTGGCCACCCGCGCTGCCAGCGCCTGCGCGGTGTCGAACTTGCCGCCGCCGGGGCCGTCGGTGCCGACGAAATCGGTATCGCAAAACTGGCAAACCGCTTGCGCGCGGTCGGCTTCGCGGCCGCTCCAGAGGTTGCATCCGGCGAAGCGGCAAAACACCGCCGCGCGGCCGCTCTGGCCGCCCTCGCCTTGCAACGTGTAGTACACCTCTTTGACTGAATAGGTCACGCTTGTCTCACTGTGGAAGTCATACCGGCATGGCCAATGTGGAACCCGCAATACGCCTGATTGCGCCGCAGCCCGCAGTCTCGAACACATCGACCCGATCCAGCTGCGGCAATGGACGGCGGGCACGCTCCAGCACCCAGCGGCCGATGCTGGCGGCATCGCAATCGGCGAGGTCGGCGATCTCGTGCAACGGTTGGTGGTCGAGCAAATTGAAGATCGGGTTGAACAGCGATTTCACATCGCCCAAATCCACCGTCCAACCCATCAGCTGATCGAGCGTGGTGGCGAGGTGCAGCCGCAGCGTGTAGGTGTGGCCGTGCAAGCGGCGCAGGCCACTGCCATCGGGCGCGTGTTGGAGTTGCACTGCGCTGTCGAGCGTCAGCTCTTTCCAGATGCGGTACTGCGTGCCGTCGAACACCGCACCGCACGAACCGGTTTCGTGCACCGTGACCCACGCGAGTTGCGGCAGCTGCGGTTGAATACGCGCCCACAACCAGCTGGCCAGCAGCTCGCTGGTCGGGTTGTGCAGGCCGTCGATATCGTTCAAGCAGGCGTAGTTCAGTTGCGCGTCGAACGGTGCCCACACCGCGTCGATGCGGTCGTGCTGCATCGCGCACGCTGCGGAATCGGCCGGGTCGTTGGCTTGCCGAACGTGCAGCATCACTTCGAACCCGTGCCCATGCATGCGCCCGCACTTGTGACCCAGCGGTACTTGCGGCAAGCGGTGTGCCGACTGAAACGCATAGCGACGCCACCAATGCACGCGCCCCGCCGCATCGACTTCCACGCCGCGCTGCGGTGTGCTTTGAATGCCGAGCTGCGCCATGCCTGGCAGCTCCATCCGTGCACGCAACCACTGTGCGAGGTGGGCATCGGTAGGCTGCGCCAGCTGGTCGTTGAGCAGCCGGTAGTCCAACCCGGCGACGTGGGTTTGCAATTCGCGCTGCAGCCGGTCGACCTCACCGCCTGCGAATGCCGCCCAACCCGCCGGCACCGCGCTGCGCACGGTGGCAACGAAGCCGTGGCCGTGCAACCGCTGGCTTGGGTGTCCGGCAGGTGCGGCGTGCAGCTGGCGCGCGGCCTCGAATCGCGCCTGTGCGCAAAACAAGGTAAGCGGCACGGCAGATGCCGGGTTCATGTCGCGCCCGCCATGCCGAAGCGAACCCACAGCGGATCGGCCACGCCTACATCGGCAAAGCCTTTGGCACGCAGCACACATGAATCGCAGCCGCCGCACGGCCGACCATCGGCGGCGGGGTCGTAGCAGCTGCTGGTGTGCGCGTAATCGACCCCCAGCCGCAGGCCTTGTTCGATGATTTGCGCTTTGGTCAGCTCGATCAACGGCGCGTGGATGGTCAGCTTTTGCGCGCCTTCGACACCGGCCTGCGTCGCTAGGTTGGCCATCGCTTCGAAGGCCGCGATGTACTCCGGGCGGCAATCGGGGTAGCCGGAGTAATCGAGCGCGTTGACGCCGATAAAGATGTCGGTCGCGGCCAGCGTTTCGGCCCAGGCCAGCGCAAAACTCAGAAACACGGTGTTGCGCGCGGGTACGTAAGTGATCGGTATGCCGTCGGCCATGTCGCTGGCGCTGCGGCCCTTCGGCACCGCGATGTCAGCGGTCAGCGCGGAGCCGCCGAATTCGCGCAGGTCGATTTGCGACACCACATGTCGGGCCACGCCTTGGTGGCGCGCCACCACGCTGGCCGCGGTCAACTCAAACACATGCCGCTGGCCGTAACGAAAGCTCAGCGCATACGGCTCGAAGCCGCGCTCGATGGCAAGCGCCAGCACGGTGGCCGAGTCGAGCCCGCCGCTGAGCAGCACCACGGCGCGCGGCTGCGTCGATACGGCCGGCGCGGTCTCGTGTGCAGCCCGCGCGGCTGCCCCTGCTGATGCTGTCATTTCGTCCTGAAAATTCGACCGGTGAATCCGGCGGCGAAGTGTAGTGGGACGCCCATAAAAAAACGCCCCGCTCGTGGCGGGGCGCTTCAATGGGAACGTGGCGCTGGGGTTGGGCCGCGTTCGAACGCTGGGCTTACTTCTTGTCGGCAGCCGGTGCTGGCTTGGCGTCTTTGGCAGCGTCTTTAGCGGCTTTCTTCGCGGCTTTTTCGGCGGCTTTGGCTTTCTTGGCTTCGTCGGCAGCCAGCGCCTTGGCGGCTTTCTTGTCTTCTTTTTCTTTCATCGCCACGGCCTTGGCATCGGCTTTGTCATCGACTTTGACCGAGGCTTTTGCGTCGCCTTTGGTGGCAGTGGCGGCCATTGCCGGGGCTGCGGCCGCGGCCGGTGCGGCCGTGGTAGCAGTGGCCGGGGCCGCAGCAGCAGCCGGTTTGGCCGCCGCAGGTTTGGCATCGGCCTTGGTCGCCGCAGCGGCGGGCTTGGCGTCAGCCGCCGGTTTGGCCGGTGCGCCTGAGAACGCCGAGCCGTTGACCGTCAAGCCTTCGGTCGAAAATTTGGCGGCGTTGCCATCGCCCACGCCTTTGACGCGGTCGACCAGGTCTTGCCAGTTTTTGAACGCGCCGTTTTTGCGCTCATCGATGATCTTGGCGGCGATGACCGGGCCGATGCCTTTGATGGTGTCGAGGTCAGCCACCGATGCTTTGTTGACATCGACAGCGGCAAAGGCAAACGCGGCAAACAGCGCCAACATGCCGGCGAGAATTTTTTTCATCATGTGTATTCCTTGAGTCGGTTAGGGAGCCGCGTGCCGCGAGGTGGCAGGCAGGAACGCTTGGCCGTGTCGGTCGGCGTTCGCATTGTCGAACGGCAGCCGCGGCGACGCGGTTGACGCGCCCGGCTCAAAAAGCGGCTACCGAAACGCAGCCCGGTGCCGTGGCGTCGGCAGCCGGCTGCGATCGCATCCGGCGGCTCAATGTTTGCGGGTTTGCGCGTCGTGTTTGGCGTGGTGAATGTGGCGGCTGGCGTGGTCTTGGCGATGTTCCAGGCGCGCCGCTTCGTTGCGGGTCAGCTTGCCATCGGCCTCGGCGCGCTGTTCGGCGCGGGCGATGCCGGCCTGCTCGCGGCCCAGACGGCGCGCTTCAGGCCGCGTCAACGCACCCGACTCCATGCCGTTTTCGATGCGTTGTTCTTGCCGCTGCTGGCGGTTGTCGACGCGCTGTTCAGCGGCCTGCGACGCGGGGCTTTCGGCCAACGTGGCAGCCGATGCAGCGGCCATGCAAAGGGCGATCAAGGTGCGGGAATATCGGTTCGACATGGTGAGCTCCTGGGGTGACGGTGAATAGCAACGCGACAAGTCGCAACACATGGCCGCATCGCAGCCACGTGAGCCTTGAACCGGTGCGCCGCGAGGTTCTTACGCAACAGCGTTCATAAAAACCCGAACATGCGACGGGCCGCCATGGGTCGCCATTGCGCCGTAAGAGTCGGTCGCCATGCGGGTTTAATCGCAACCGGTACCTTTTTCGGCGCCGGCCGACCCGAACCCACGAGAGCATGCGAGGCGACATGGAACCCAGCTACAGCCGATGTTTGAAGTGCGCGATGGCACGTGGAATGGCGCGTGTGTTGGCGATGGCGATCGCGATCGCGCTCGTGGTCAGCACGCTGTTGTCGCCGACGGCCGCGTACGCCGCACCGCTCGAGGTACCCGACCCGAGCGCCTGGGAGCAGCTCAGCGCGCAGCAACAAGCCGAACAACAAGCCGCGCTGCGCCAACGGCTGGCCGTGGCCACGCCTGCTGAGCGCGCGGCCTTTCGCGCCCGGCTGCGCGAGCGGCTGGAAAGCATGACGCCCGCGCAGCGCCAGGCCCTGGCCGAGCGCGCCCGCGAGCGTTGGCAAAAACTGCCGCCCGAAGAAAAACAACGCCGACTCGATGAACGCCGTGAACGCGTCAAAGCCATGTCGCCGGAAGAACGCCAACAGCTGATGCAACAGCGCCGCGATTTGCTCGGCAAGCTGAGCCGTGAAGAACGTGCTGCGCTGCGCGAAAAGCTGCACGCGCGGTGATGACACGACTCGGCGATTGGCTGGGCGGCGCGGCGGCGCGCGCGCGTGCAGCCGCGCCTGCCGCAACCTTGGCCGTGCCGGCACGCGATTGGGACCTGTGGCGCGCCGCCTGCGACGGCGATGCACGCAGCGCGCGGCAACTGGTGCAGCAACTCACCCCCACCGCGTTCGGCCTGGCGCTGCAACTGCTGCGTCGCACCGAAGACGCTGAAGACGCGGTGCAAGACGCGTTTTTACGTTTGTGGCGCAGCGCGCCCAGCGACACCCACGGCGCGAAACTGTCGACCTACTTCAACACCATCGTCATCAACCGCTGCCGCAGCCAGTGGACCCGCCAGCGCGAAGACGCCACCGATCCCGACACGCTGGCCGAGTTGCACGATGCGCAGCGATCCGGCGATGCGCTGGCCGCGTTGGATGGCGTGCACACACTGAGTGAATCGGCAGCCGACCTGCGACGCGGCGTGGCGCTGCTGCCGGTGCGCCAGCGCATGGCGGTGGTGATGTGGGCCTACGCCGACGCCAGCGCAGCCGATATCGCCCGCACGCTCGACATCGACAGCAACGCAGCGCACCAACTGCTGCACCGCGCGAAACAAGCGCTGCGGCTGCACCTCGACAACACGCGACCGGGAGCCACGCCATGAATGACCGCAAGCCAACCCACGACACCGACGCGCAGCTTCGCCAGCAGCTTCGCGCCATCACGCCACCGGCCGATGCGAGCGAGGCACTGGCCGCCCGCGTGATGGCGCAGTGGATCGATCGGCCAAGTCAGTCGCTTGCCCACGGCAGCCCGGCCGCCGCAGCCGCATCTGCATCTGCGTCTACAGCGGGTCGGCGTGCCACGCGACAACGCTGGTGGGCCGCAGCCACAGCCGGCGTGGCCGCCGGCGCAGTGGTCGCCATCACGCTGTGGGTGCAGCCCGCCGACCCGCTGCTCGATGAACTGATGCAAACCGATGTGCTGTCGCAAATGGCGATAGGCGAGATGTGAGCGCGCAGGGCTGCAGCCGCACGGCGGCATCGCTGCGCGCGAGGCTCAGCGCGTGCGTCTAACGAACGGTGGGTTTTACAACCCGATGCCCGCATTCAACCAGCCTGCACCGCGTTCTCAAGCGCCTGCGCGGCCCATTGGTTGAAGCTCATCTTGGTGACCTGTGCCGCCGCGCTGGCGCGGGCTTGCAACTCTGGTGGCAACCGCAACATCATGCGGCCCGAGTACGGCTTGACGGGCGTGTGCTTGGGCTTCACGCAAGCCGCCAGGTAGTCGTCCACCGACTCGTGCAAAGCCGCTTCCAGCGCATCAACCGACGCCCCGTGAAAGCCGACGATGTCGCGGAAACCGGCAATGTGGCCGACCAAGACGCGGTCTTTGGCGTCGAACTCCACCCGTGCGCTGTAGCCGTTGTAGGTCAAGGTGTTCATGCACCCACTCCAATCGAAACCAAAAAGTGACGGGCGTCGCGAACGCGGTATCGCAAAGTTTCGGGCGCTGCTGGCAAACACGTGACAAGGCGCGAAGTCATCCGCCACGGCCACCACGGGCAGCTGGTCGACTTCTTCGATGTGGCTGCGATTGCCGATGCGACGGTGTCGATGATGGGCAACCAAAACGACCCCGCCGTCACCGCCATGCGCCAGCCAGCGCGGGCCGATGCGCAGGCGTATTCGACTGATGCCGGGGTAATTGGGTATGACCAGATCGTGGGCGCGGTGCAAGACTTGAATCTGTTTGCCACCGTAGAAATGCCTGCAGGGCTAACCCGCCACCGACGTGATGCCGCGGCGTGCGCTGCCACTGGCTGGGATCAATCGCGCAAGTGCGAACGGGATTCGTGACTGTGCAAACCGGAAGTTTTGACCTCATTTTCTGCAAACTTCGCTCCAAAGTAGGTATTACTGTAATATGAGCATATACAAAGACATATCAAGAATAATAAAAAGCGAATTGACAGGAATCGATCGCGTTACCTTTTTTTCAATCTCAAGCGTTGTCATATTTCTTTCTACTCTCATAATTTTTAATATTACAGACTATGGAACCAACCCATCCGGCGGTAAAAGATTGGTGGGATTGGCATTTTGTCCAGTTTTAAACTTTCTTTTAATTGTAAGAATGAAACAATCCTCGACACCACCAATTATCCGCGTAATTGTATTGATATTTTTTTCCGGCTTTTTGGCGCTTTTATAGAAAGATACCGACATGAACTTATTAGACAAAGCGGTCGAGGCGACGCTAAAGATCGAGGGTGCAAACGGCATAGCGCAAGCGATGGATAAGCTTA
>JAYUGJ010000083.1:0-21399 GCA_043738425.1 Burkholderiales bacterium | reverse complement strand
GATCGAAATGGGCATCCTGGACCCGACCAAAGTGACCCGCACCGCACTGCAAAACGCAGCCTCGGTCGCGTCACTGATGTTGACCACCGAGTGCATGGTTTGCGAAGCACCGAAAGACGAGTCGGGTGCGGGCGGCGGCGGTGGCATGGGCGGTATGGGTGGCATGGGCGGTATGGGCGGCATGGACATGTAAGGTCCGATTGCACCAGGCCCCCGGGCCCGGCGTTCCCGTCATTGAAAAGAGCTGCTTCGGCAGCTCTTTTTTTGGCTGATGGGTGTGCCGAATCGGCCCGCACAATTTACAGATGCGCATGCTGTTGCCCCGGGTCCGTTGGCTGTGGACTGCCGCCACCTTCGCCATCTTCGGCAGCTGCACCAGCGTGCAGGCGGCCGATGCTGCCGTGGCGGATTCAATCGCACCGACCGCACCAAGCGCTGCACCGACCGCGCGGCCACCCTCCCCGCCGGCAACGCCCGCCGCACAGGGCCGAGCACGCATCGGCCTGGTGCTGTCCGGTGGCGGCGCACGCGGCCTGGCGCATGTAGGTGTGCTGAAGATGCTGGAACGCGAACACATCGCCATCGATGTGATCGCCGGCACCTCGATGGGCGCGATCATCGGCGGCTTGTATGCCAGCGGCATGACCGCCGCGCAGCTCGAGCATGAATTGCTGGCCGTCAATTGGGATGCGGTGTTTGCCAGCCGGGTCGATCGACCGTTGCTCACGCAACGCCGCAAAGAAGAAGATTTCGAGTTGTCGCCGCTGCTGGAATTCGGCATGCGTGATGGCGAGTTGCGCGCACCACTCGGTGCGCTGTCGGGTCGCGGACTGGAAACGCTGCTGCGCCGATACACCCTGCCGGTGCGCACGGTGCGCGATTTCGCACAGTTGTCGATACCGTTTCGCGCGGTGGCCACCAACATGGAGACCGGCGCGGCGGTCGTCCTCGGCAGCGGTGACCTGGCGTTGGCGCTGCGTTCCAGCATGAGCGTGCCGGGTGTGTTTGCGCCTACCGAAAGCGACGACCGCATCTTGGGCGATGGCGGGTTGGTCAACAACCTGCCGGTGGATGTGGCGCGCGCCATGGGTGCCGACATCGTCATCGCCGTCAACGTCGCCTCGCCACTGTCGAGCCGCGCCGAGCTGGGCTCGGTCGGCGGCTTGACCGCGCAAATGATCAGCATCTTGACCGAGCAAAACCTCCAACGCAGCCTGGCCACGCTGCAGCCTGGCGACGTGCTGATCGCGCCGCCGCTCGGCCGCCTCGACGCGAGTGACTTCACCAAGGCGCGCGCGCTGATCGAGCTGGGCGACGCCGGCGCACAGCCACAACGCGCACGGCTGGCAGCGCTGTCGCTGTCCGCTGCGGCGTACGCGCAATGGCAGCGCTCGCGCAGTGCACCGCAGCCGCCGCCAGCCACGCTGGCGTTCATTCGATTTGAAGGCACCCAACTGACCAACCCGGCACGCTTTGCCGATCAACTCGAATCGGCCACCGGCGCGGTGTTTGACGATGCGAAGGCCGAACGCGACGCGCAACGGCTGGCCGCCAGCGGCGACTACACCCGCACCGATTACCGGCTGGTCCACACGCCGGCGGGCGACGCGCTGGTGTTCGACCTCGAAGACAAGCCGTGGGGCCCGCACTACTTCCGGGTGGGCCTTGATTTGTTTACCGACTTTCGCGGCGACAGCGCCTTCAACCTCAAGTTGAACCACAGCCGACGCTGGTTGAACGCGACCGGCACCGAGTGGCGCAATCTGCTGCAAATCGGCGAAACACCGCGCCTGTACACCGAGCTGGTACACCCGCTGGACTGGACCACCGGCATCGGCAGCGATTGGTTTGTGGCCGGCTACGCAGGCATCGACCGCAGGCGGCTGACTTTTTTCGACGCCGACAGCGGCCAGGAGCAAGGCCGCTACACACGCACCGCAGGCCGCGTCGGCGTTGACCTGGGGCAGCCGTGGGGCGAATTCGGCGAGCTGCGCATGGGCATCAGCCACAAGGTGTGGCGCAACCACCCCGAGCTGATCTCGGCGCGCTTTGCGGGTCGCAGCAATGCGGTGACGGTGCACGAAACCGGGCTGCGTTTGGCCGCAGTCGTCGACCAGCTCGATTACGTGAACTTTCCGCAGCACGGCTTTCGCGTCGAATCCGAGACGGTGATCGGCCGGCGATCGACCTCGGACCTGCGTGGCAGCGAGCAGTTCACCCGCTTCGAAATCGAAGGCACTGTGGCGAAGACCTGGCACCGCAGCACCGTCAACCTGCACTGGAGCGCCAAAAGCGCCGGCGGCGACGACCAGGTAGGACTCGGCCGCGACAGCTACTACCTTGGCGGCTTTCAGCGCTTGTCGGGCTACAAATACAACCAACTGGCCGGCAGCCACACGCTGTTCGGCCGCCTGTCGATGTACCAGCGGCTGGAAAAAGTGCCGCTGTTCACGCGCGGTTTGTTTGTCGGCGGCTCACTGGAGGCGGGTAACGCATGGACCCGTTCGAGCGCGGTGTCGCTGTCCGACCTGCGCTCTGGCATGAGCCTGTACTTCGGTGCCGATACCGGTCTCGGGCCGCTGTACTTGGGCGTCACCTACGCGCCGCGCGGTGACTCAGGGCTGTACTTGTTTCTCGGCCGACCCTGAGGCCACTGCGGCCACGGCTACCGGCAGCGCGGGGTGGATCCAGCTGCGCAGCAACACCGCCGCATCGCCGACGCCGATTTTTTTCAGCGCCGAAAACAGCGCCACATGGACGTCGGCCTCGTCGGTAGTCAACTCGGCCAGCGCAGCCTGGCCGGCCAGTAACGCCACTTGGGATTCACTGCGGTTGAGCTTGTCGGCTTTGGTCAGCAGCACCAACAGCTTGACTGACCCGTTGCCCACGCGGGGCGCGACAAAGCCGAGCAACTGGCGGTCGAGGTCGGTGAAACCCAGCCGCGAATCAACCATCAACACCAAGCCGGCAAGGCTGCGCCGCACATCGAGGTAATCGGCCATCACCTGCTGCCAGCGCAGCTTCGCACCGCGCGCCACTGCGGCGTAGCCATAGCCTGGCAAGTCGGCGAAAAGCGTGTCGGGCGCGGTTTTGGGACCCAGCTCAAACAGGTTGATGTTTTGCGTGCGGCCCGGCGTTTTCGATGCGAACGCCAGCCGCTTTTGCTGCGTCAGCATGTTGATCGCAGTTGATTTGCCCGCGTTTGAGCGGCCGACAAAAGCGATTTCGGGCAACTCGGTTTGCGGCAGCTCGGTGAGCTTGCTGGAGGTGGTGAGAAACCGGGCGGTGTGCGTCCAGCCCATGGCCACTTTTTCGTTGGCGCTTACTTTGACAATCGGTGCCGTGGTAGTGCGTAGGGCTTTGGGTTTTTCGGTCATGCCACCACTCAAAGTGTCGATTGTAGAATTTGCAGTTCCTTGAATAGCTGGCATCCGACATGAAGATTGCGTCTGCGTTGTTGTCCATTTGCTTGTTCGGCTCGATGGCGTTTACTGCCTCGGCAAATGAGACCCACGTGTCGGCCAAAGCCGATCTCGTCAAAGGCGAAGCCACTGCGGTGGTTTGCTCGGCTTGCCACAGCGCAGACGGGTCGCGCGGCAGCCCGGCGCAGCCGATTTTGCAAGGCCAGCACCCCGAGTACCTGGTCAAGCAACTGACCCAGTTCAAGAGCGGTGTGCGCAAAAACGCCATCATGAGTGGCATCGCGATGACGCTGAGTGCCGACGACATGAGAAACGTCGCCGCTTTCTACGCCGGCAAAAAAGCCAAAGACGGCTTCGCGAAAAGCCCGGAGCTGGCCGCGCTGGGCGAAAAAATTTGGCGTGGTGGCATCAGTGATCGCAACGTACCAGCCTGCGCGGCATGTCACGGCCCGAATGGCGCAGGTATCCCGTCACAGTACCCGCGCATGTCGGGCCAACATGCCGACTACACCGAAGCCCAGCTGATCTCGTTTCGCGGTGGCGTGCGCGTCAACAGCACCCAGATGACCGGTGTCGCTGCCAAGATGAACGACAAGGAAATCAAAGCCGTGTCGGATTACATCGCCGGGCTGCACTGAAAGCGCAACCCGTGGCGCAATAAAAGCCGGTCATTGACCGGCTTTTTTGTTGCCCGGCGTGGTGCGCACCCGGCGCGCACGGCGTGATGGAACGGGGCGAATAAGCCGCTGATCGGCAGACAGTTCACCGCTTCACCGCCGCAGCGCGCGACGTACATTGGCGGCAGTTTTGGAGAACTGCACCCATGCCTTATGTTTTGCGCCACGCTTCTGGCGAAATTGACAGCCTGCACCGCACCGCAACGCCGCACGCGTCGGAATTTCTGCCCGACCACCACCCCGAGGTGCAAGCATTCGTCGGTCGCTCGGTTGACGGGCGCGCTGATTTTTCGGTGCTCGACGCCGACTTCGTACGCGTCATCGAAGACGTGATCGACACGCTGATCGTGAAAAACGTGCTGAACATCACCGACCTGCCAGCGGGCGCGCAGGCCAAGCTGTTTGCCCGCAAAAGCTTTCGCGAGCGCATCTCCACGCACTTGCTGCGCGAGCTGTCGGCGGCCGACCACGGCGCGGCGGTGTGAGCCGCGCGTAAGAATCAGGCGGTCGGCGCGACTCGGCTGCATCGCCGCGTTGAACGAACCCGCTGCCAGCGTGATCCATCGGCGGTCATCCCGCGCGGCATTCAACCCGCTTTCTCGCTGTTCTGGAGCTCCGCCATGCATTTCTTCAAAGACCACGGATTTATCCACCGCACCGCGAGCGAACTCACGCCGCGCGAGGTGTACGAGCAGCGCCGCATGTTGCTCAAAGCCATGGCCGCCGGCAGCGGCGGACTGGCGCTGGCGGCATGGGCAGGCCGCAACGCATGGGCGCAAACCGCACCGGCAACCCAAGCCGTGCGCGCTGGCAAGCTGGCCGCATTGCCCAACATCCGCAGTGCAGTGGCCGGCGGCGCAACGATGGAAAAAATCACACCGTATGGCGACGTGACGTCGTACAACAACTTCTACGAGTTCGGTACCGACAAATCCGACCCCGGCCGCAACGCCCACACATTAAAGACCCGACCCTGGACCGTATCGGTCGAAGGCGAGGTCAAAAAGCCGAAAGTTTTCGACCTCGACGAGCTCCTCAAACTCAGCCCGATGGAAGAACGCGTGTACCGCATGCGTTGCGTCGAAGGCTGGTCGATGGTGATTCCGTGGGTCGGCTATTCGTTGAGTGAGCTGATCAAGCGGGTGGAGCCCACCGGCAACGCCAAGTACGTGGAATTCGTCACCCTGGCCGACCCGAAGACGATGCCTGGCATCGGCTCGCGCGTGCTCGAGTGGCCATACGTGGAAGGCCTGCGCATGGACGAAGCCATGCACCCGCTCACGCTGCTCGGCTTCGGGCTGTACGGCGAGGTATTGCCCAACCAAAGCGGTGCGCCAGTGCGCGCGGTCGTGCCGTGGAAGTACGGTTTCAAAAGCGGCAAATCGATCGTGAAAATTCGCTTCGTCGAAAAAGAACCGCGCACCAGCTGGAACAAAGCCGCCACCGGTGAATACGGTTTCTATTCGAACGTGAACCCCAGCGTCGACCACCCGCGTTGGAGCCAGGCCACCGAGCGCCGCATCGGCGAGGACGGTTTATTCCAGAAAAAGCGCAACACACTGATGTTCAACGGCTACGAAAACCAGGTCGGCCAGCTGTATGCCGGCATGGACTTGAAGAAATTGTTTTGAGCTGCACTCGCCGCGCACCCATCGTCCGCCGGCCATGAGTACCGTGACCGATGCAGGTCAGCCGCCGAGCCCGGCTGCAGCGTGCGCGACCCGCAACACCGCGTTCAAACGCAAACCGTGGTTGCTGCACCCGGCGGCCAAACCGCTGCTGTTCATCATCTGCCTGCTGCCGTTTGCGTGGTTGTTTTATGGCGTGTGGGCCAACACGCTGGGTGCCAATCCGGCCGAAGCGTTGATCCGCTCCACCGGCGACTGGACGCTGCGCTTTTTGTGCATCACGCTGGCCGTGTCGCCCTTGCGGCAGTGGGTCGACGCGCCTGCGCTGGCGCGCTTTCGGCGCATGTTGGGCCTGTTCACGTTCTTCTATGTGCTGATGCACTTTCTCAGCTACAGCTGGCTAGACCAGGCGTTCGACATCGACGCGATCACCAAAGACATCATCAAGCGCCCGTTCATCTTGGTCGGCACGACCGCAGCGCTGTTGATGGCACCGCTGGCCGCCACCTCGTTCAACCGCGCCATCAAAGCGATGGGTGCCAAACGCTGGCAACTGCTGCACCGCCTGGTGTATGCGACCGCGTTGCTCGGCCTGCTGCACTTTTTCTGGATGCGCTCGGCGAAGAACAACTTCGCCGAAGTGGCGGTGTATGCGGTCGTGATTGCGGTGCTGCTCGGCTGGCGCGTGAAGCGCAAGCTGGCAGCCCACCGCGCAGCCGCCGTCGCGCTGACGGCGCGCACCTAACAGCATCCGCCCGCGCATCACGCCGCGCTCGCCGCGCGCAGCGCCAACCTCGCCGGCGGCACCGGCGCGAAATAGCCGACCAGCAACAGCAATGCGCCAACGCCGGTGAACGACACGATGCGGAACATTCCGCCCTGGTTCGCGAGCTCGACGAAAAACAGTTTCAGCACCACCACACCCATCAGCACGGCACCGCCCAGCCACACCGCACGTGAGCCCTTCGCGTGGCCCGACACCATCGCCGCCACACCGCACAGCGCCCAGGTAATCGACAACGCAGCTTGCGCGAGCCACGACGCGTACAGCGCGTCGGCTTGCCACGCGATGCCGGCGTAGTGGTGGCAAGCGCGCAGCACGCCGCCGGTGACCAGCGCCCATGCGGTCACGGCGGCCAGGCCGTTGACGGCGGGGATGTCGAGCGACAAGGTGGGGCTGCCTTCGACCGCTTTGCACCACCGCAACAACGCCGCCAGCACGAGCCAATGCACGAGCTCGAGCGGATTGAGGATCGGCACGAATGGCAGCGGCGCGGCATCGCCTGCGCCCACGGCGTTGCTGAACCAGCACCACATGAACAGGTAGCAAACCAGGGGTGCCAATGCCCACTCGAGGTACGCGCGCCGGTACTCGTTGAACGGCCAGCGCTGGGAGGTCACCGGCGTGCGCAGCGCCCACAACATCAGCACCAGCACCACCGCCGGCACCAGCCCCCAGCCAAGCAGCGGCCAGCTTGCGTAGGCGGTGCCGAAGGTGCTGAGCTGCAGCTGACATTCGCGCGCAGCCACCAGCACGAACAACCACACGCCTGCAACATGACAGGCCGCCAGCACCGGCAACGCCAGCCAGCGCCGCTGCCCACGCACCCAAAGCAGGTGCCACAGCAGCGCCATCGGCCACGCCAGCCAGCCGAAGGCGGACGATGGCCAATAGTCGGTAAGCGGGCTGGCCTGACGCGCCAACACGACGCCATAAACAGCCGCTGCGGCCAACCCCGGCAAGGTGGCCAGCGTGGTGAGCGCAAGCCGCCGCCAATCGCGCCATGCAGCGACGGTGTAGGCGGCGGCCGAGGTCAACAACACGGCGGCAATGCCTGCCGCCGGTTGATAAGCAGCCAGCGCGTTGGCCCGCAACACGCGCGTGCTTTCACCGAGCACCGCGTCGAGCCACCACAGCAGCGCCCAGATGACCGGCAGCCACCCCATGGTCGGATAGGCACACCACGGGTTGCGCGACGACTGCACTGCCGTCGCATCGGCGTGGTGGGTCGTGGCGTGAGCGGCCTCGCCGCGCAGCCAATCGCCGGCCACCGCTGCGGTCAGACCGAGCGCCAGTGGGGTCCAAAAACCGAGGTGCGCAAACGCCCCGAGCGCGGCGCTGATATCGGACTGCGAACCTATGAACAACACGGCCGCGGCCAGATGCAAGGTGCCGGCCAACGCGGCCAGCGGCGCATGACCCACCCGCAACCCGATCCACAACACCAGCGCCGCAGTGAATGGCCAGACCAGCGCGGCGTGCGGCAGGTCGATACCGAACAGCATGGCCAGATGCAACAAGCTGACCGCGGCCAGCAGCGCCACGCTGGGTGCCAGTGGCCAGGCCGGTTGCGCGCTGCCGGCCGGCGCATCGCGGTGCGACTGCCGCAGCGCCCATGCGGTGGTGGCCGCCATGCTCAGCCCGATCAGCGCCGCCGCGGCCATGCCTTGCCAACCGCTGCGCAGCGCCGCTTCACCGACTGCGCCGCGGTGCAGCGTGGCGATGAAGCTGACCAGTGCCAACGCCTGCATCGCCAGCACGACCGCGCGCAGCGGTGCCAGGTCACAGCGCACCGAGACGGCAAAGGCGGCCAGCGCCAGCAACGCGGTCGCCGCAGCAGCCCACATCGGCATGAACGTTTGCCACGGCAACAACACCAGCGCCGCCATGCCCAGCCACGGCAGCGCGACGCCGGCAAGCGCTTCCCAGCCGCCGGCCTCGGTGGGCTGGTCGCGCCGCCACAGCCGCCACATCGCAAAGGCACTCGCCGCCATCAGCAACGGGCCGATCACGCTGCCGTGCAGCAGCGGTAGCGTGATCGCATCGGTTGTCGCATAGGTTGCCGCTTCGGTCACCGTGCCGGTCACCGACACGCTGCGCAACAACTGCACCACCGCACCCGCCAGCACGGCGAAAGCGAAGGCGCGCGCATACGGTCGCGACTGACGGGCACCCAGCCAATACATGCCAGCCGCTTCGACCGCCCAGGTCGCACTCGTCCACTCGCCCTCGAGGCCGAGTGGAATGCTCAAGGTGGCGAAGATCACGCCGACGATCGTGTAGGCCTCGGCCAGCAACGCGAGGCCGAGCGGTTGGGTCGCGAAGATAAGGCGACCCAACGCGAGGTAGAACGCCGCAAAGCCAAGCGCCGAGTACGCGGCACCGTGCGGCCACGGCCGCATCAACAAGTACTGCATACCGAAGGCGGCCAGCGGCGCGCCAAAAACCAACGCGCTGTCGACGCGACCCACGCGCCGCAGCGTGTCGCCCGCGCGTTCGGCCAGCGGCAGCGCGCCATCGGCTGGGGCGCTGAACAACGCGCGGCGCGCGAACAGCACGCCGATGGCGGCGAACAACACAAAAAACGCCACCAGGTACGGCTGCACGATGGCGTACTGCGCATCGGTGTAGTGGCGCTCGGCCCAGGCGGCAGCCAATGCAAATGTGCCGACCAGCCCGATCAAATTCAACCACCGCCACGCCTTGAACCAGGCGATCAAAAAGATGCCGACATCGAGCACCAGCAAGTAGGTGAACAGACCGAGCGGCCGGTTGCTGCCGGTCGACGCCAGCAGCGGTGCTGCAAAGCCTTCGAGCGCCGCAATGATCGCCAGCACCGGTGCGTTTTGCGCCACCGCGAGCACCGCGCCGAGCAGCGCTGCTGCCAGCAGTAAACCGAACCCGAAGCCGAACCCGGTGGTTGGTGCGATCAGCATGTGCAGCTTCATTGCAGCAAGCGTGGTCAGGTAGAAAACACCGACACCCGCACCTTGCAAGATCAGCCCATACCCGCCGCGGCGGTGGCGCAACCACCAACCCAACGCGAGCAGCGCGCCGCCTACCAGCGCGACCCCGGCATAGCGCAGTTCGATCGACACCGTGACCCGTTCAGCGGTGTAGCGCAGCAAAAACGCCAGCCCGAGAAACAAGATCAACACGCCCAGCTTGACCAGCGTGTTGCCGCCAAAAACAAACCCGGCCAGCGGCGCAGGCAAGCGCTCGCGCAGCGGCACGGCGGGCGGTGACTCGGGTTGCTCGCGCGTGATCGGTGGCGGCGATTCGGTTGCGGTTGCGGTTGCGGTTGCAGGTGCAGGTGCAGGTGCAGGCGCGGTTGCGGTTGCGGGCACAGCAAGCGCTGGCGTGTCCTGCAGCGTCACAGGCAGCGGTGCGTCGATCGCTGCGCCGGGCTCGACATCGATCAACCGGCGCGACGCCATTGCGGCATTCGCAGCCGGGTCGGGCATGTGCGGTGCGACCTGCGCCAGTGACGTGCCCGCGTGGGCTTGTTCGAGCTCACGCACACGGCATTCAAGTGTCGCCAGTCGGTGCTGCAAGTCGCTGATCAACGGGTGGCTCGGTGTGGCTGGCGGCGACTCGCCGGGCTCGTGCGCTACGCCATCAGGTCGGGCCAGCGGCGGCGTGGGCGGCGTGGCGTGCTTTTGCGCAGCAAACCAGCCGAGGCAACCTCCAAACACCCCGAGCAACAGCGCTGCGGCAAATGAATTGAACAACATGCCGATGACCAAACCGACCAGCAGGCCGACGAACGCCATACCCGCTCCCACCGTTTTTGTGACTGGAATGTAGCGGCGCGCATGGGCCGTCGGCGGCCGCAGCCATCGGTTCGCACGGCAGTTCGCGACGCTTTTGTCACGGTTGTTGCCACGGTTGTTGGCAAGGTTGTTGCCACGGTTGATCGAGCCGGCGTGTTGCCGGTGGGCGGTGCGTTGCGCGCCGCCCTACGCGCGCTCAGGCGGCGCGCGATCCGGCGCTGTGCCATGCGCGGCGGCCTGCGCCTGCGGCAGGTCTGCGTCTGCCGCCGATGCGCTGTCCCAGCTCGATGACCGGCGTCGTGCACGCGCTTCCTCGCGTTCCTGGGCGAACAGTGCTTCGAGTTGGCGGCGGCCGGTTTTCACGTTGGCGATGCGCCATGCTTCATCGCGCCAATGCGCCGCAGCGGCGTCGATTTGGTCGACCGTGTGGCGTCGAAAGCGCATCGCCAGGGTGCGCGCCTGGTGCGGCCGCCAGCCCATCGCCTCGAGCACGCTGCGCGCGCTCATCAGCGCCGAATCGAGCGTTTCACGTTCAATCAGCGTTACGCCCAAGTCACGCAGCGCGTAGTAGTGCTGCACGTTGCGGGCGCGGGCCACCACCGTGGCTTGCGCAAAGTGTTCGCGTGCGATGGCGGCCAGCTTCAGGCTTTGCGCCACATCGTCGATCGCGATCACCAGCACACGCGCCGTGCCGGCACCTGCGGTGCGCAACAAATCGAGCCGCGTCGCATCGCCGTAAAAAACGCGCCAGCCGAATTTACGCATCACCTCGATGGCCTCTGCGTCGTGGTCCAACACCGTTGGCTGCAAGCCGTTGGCAAACAACATGCGGCCAACGATTTGGCCGTAACGACCGAAGCCGGCGATGACGATGGGTGCGTCTTGCGGTTCGTTGATTTCCACCGCAGCGGCCGACGCGTTGCCCGCCGCGCGGGCCAGCCGCGGTGCCAGCAGGCGGTCGGCCAGCACCAGCAGCAATGGGCTCAGCAGCATCGACAGCGCCACGCACGCGACCAACAGCGACGACGCGCCTGCGCTGATGACGCCGGCCTGCGCGGCAGTTTGAAACACCACGAAGCCGAACTCGCCGCCTTGGGCCAACAAGATGATGAACACCGGCCGCTCGGGCACCGGCAGTCCGGTGGCACGGGCCATGCCCCACAGCACCAGCGCCTTCAGCGCCAGAAAACCGACCACCAGCATGGCGATGCGCGCCGGTTGTTGCAACACCACCGCGAAGTCGACGGTCATGCCGACCGCGATAAAAAACAAACCCAGTAGCAAGCCCTTGAACGGCGCGAGGTCGGTTTCCAACTCGCGCCGATATTCACTTTCAGCCAACAACACGCCGGCTAAAAAAGCGCCCAGCGCCATCGACAGCCCCACCGACTGCATCAGCGCTGCGGTGGCCACCACCAGCAACAGCGATGCGGCCGTGAAGATCTCGGGCGTGTCGCTGGCGGCAATCCAGCGCAACGCAGGGCGCAGCAGCAGCCGACCGCCGAGCACGATGGCAGCGATCACGCCGACCGCCTTGGCCGCAGCCATCCAGGCCGCCACGGTGCCGCTGGCAGCGCTCGGTCCCGACACTTGCGCCGCCAGCAACGGCAGCAGCGCCAATACTGGAATCGCCGCGACGTCTTGCAGCAGCGCCACGCTGAGCACGCTTTGGCCCGAGGTGGTCGACGTGAGGTTGCGTTCGGCAAGCACGCTGAGCCCGATGGCAGTCGACGACAGCGCCAGGCCGAGCGCGGCAACCAGCGCCAGCCGCCAGTCGACCCCGACCAGCAAACCGACGCCCACCATCAACGCGGCCGATGCAAACAGTTGCACGCTGCCCCAACCAAAAATCGGCCGGCGCAGGGTCCACAGCCGCCGCGGCTCCAATTCCAGACCGACCAAAAACAGCATCAACACGACGCCGAACTCGGCGAAATGCAAGATCTGTTGCGCGTCGGTGACCAGCTTCAAACCCCACGGCCCGATCGCCACGCCCGCGGCCAAATAACCAATGATCGAGCCCAAGCCCAGCAGCCGCGCCAGCGGCACCGCGAGCACAGCGGCCGCCAAATAAACCAGCGCGCCAGTCAGCCAGTTGGTGGCTTCCATCACGCACTCGGCTCGTGAAGTGCGCGCTCGCCGCTGCGGGCTGCACCTGCGGCCGGTCGCGCCAGTTCGGGAACGCTGCAGTCGGGGCACACCAGCGGGTCGACCAGCTCCGGCCAGTCGGGGTAGGCGCGCAACCGCTCGGCGTACCGCGCGGCGTGTTCAAGCAACGCCGCTTCGCTCAGCTGCTGCGCGCCATGCAACACCAGCGGCCGCACAAAGCGCATGCCGCACAGCGTGGCGGTTTGCTCGTAGGGCGGCAAAAACGCGGCAAACGCGTGGCGGTTGTGGCCGGCTGGTTGGTACGCCGCTTCGGCGCTGCCGGTGCTGGCAACCAGCCACAGCAGCTTGCCTTGCAGCGCGCTGCCGCCCGGTCCGTAAGCCCAGCCGAAGGTGAGCACCTCGTCCAGCCACAGCTTCATCAATGGCGGCATGGCGTACCAATGGATCGGGTGCTGCCACACCACCAGCTGCGCGTCGCGCAGTGCCGCCTGCTCGGCCTGCACGTCGATCAGGTAGTCGGGATACAGCGCGTACAGGTCACGCACCATCACACGGCGCGGCGGCGTGTCAGCGCGGCGTATCGCCTCTAGCCAACGGCGGTTGATTCGCGAGTGTTCGAGCGTCGGGTGGGCCACCAGCACCAGCACGCTGGCGGCCACCGGGAATGCGGGCGGAGACGGCGCGGGTGGCGCATCAGACGGTGCGGTTGCCGGTGCGTTTGCCGGCGCGGTGGCAGATGCGGGTGCGGTGGCAGCCATTGCAAACCTCCAAAAAAACAGCTCGATGCAACGGTGGCAGTCTGCGCCCAACGCGTCGGTTGTACGCCGCTTCTGCATCAGAAGTGCGCCAGTACCATTGCGCCAAACAACAACGAGGAGACATTGATGCCGGTGATCGTGGTGGCCAATCCAAAAGGCGGTGTGGGCAAAAGCACGCTGTCGACCAACGTGGCGGGTTACTACGCTGCGCAGGGCAAGGCGGTGATGTTGGGCGACGTAGACCGGCAACAGTCGGCACGCACCTGGCTGCACTCACGGCCCGCGCATGCGCGCCGTATCACCGCGTGGGAAACCCACTCGGACGTGCGCGTCACCCCGCCCAAGGGCACCACGCATGTGGTGCTCGACACGCCCGCCGGGCTGCAGGGCAAACCGCTCGACGCGGTACTGAAAATTGCCACCCACGTGTTGGTGCCGCTGCAACCCAGCATCTTCGACATCCATGCGACGCATGCTTTTCTTCAGCAGCTGGTGAACGAAAAACGCGGCACGACCTGGAAGGTTGCACTCATCGGCATGCGCACCCGCGACGGCACGATTTCAGCCGATCACTTGAAATCGTTTTTGGGCACACAAAAATTCCCGGTGTTGACCCACTTGCGTGACACGCAAAACTACATTCACTTAGCCGCCCAAGGATTGACGCTGTTCGATGTGGTGCCCAGCCGCGTCGAACGCGACCTGGAGCAGTGGCAACCGCTGGCTGCGTGGCTGAACAGTTGACGGCGGGGTAGCGCGCACCAGTCACCGAACCGCGCGCAGCACGGCAGTGCATCGTCTCAGGTGATCCACCCCGGCCCGAAGCACCTGTTTGGGGGTGTGCCTGATGGCGTCTTTCGCCGGCCGCCCGGCTAGCATGAAAAGTCGTGCCGTTCGGCCGCAAAGGAGTCCCCCATGAAGGTCTTGTTGATCGATGACCACCCGCTGATCTTGTCGGCGCTGCAAAACATCATTCAGGGGTTGGGCGACCACGTGACCGTGGCTACCGCAAGCGGCGCACGCGCGGCACGCGAGACCTTGCAGCTCGACCCCACATTCGACCTCGTGCTGCTCGATTTGAAGTTGGGCGACGCCGATGGGTTCGATGTGCTGGTCGAGTTTCGCGCCTCCTATCCGGCGCTGCCGGTGGTGGTGGTGTCGGCCAGCGACCGCACCTGCGATGTGATCCACGCCATCGATCTCGGTGCGATGGGGTTCGTGCCCAAACGCTCCAGCAATGAGTTGTTGTTCGACGCACTGAGCTTGGTCATGGCCGGTGGCATTTACGTGCCGCCCATGGACCTGGGATACGACAGCGCCGAAGCGGCCGACTTGCCCAACGGCAACGCTCACGCGCCTACTGGCATGGGCGCAGTGCGCTACAACGCCATCGAAGAAGGGTTTCAAACGCAACTGCCTTTGGGTGCGCTTCGCTTGACGCCGCGCCAAAACGAGGTGCTGGGTTTGTTGTTGTTAGGCAAGCCCAACAAACTGATCGCACGCGACTTGGGCTTGTCGGTGGAAACCGTCAAAGACCACGTCGCAGCGGTGCTGCGCTGCCTCAACGTCAGCTCGCGAACGCAGGCTGTATTGGCCGTGGCACAGATGTCGCGGCAGCCGGGCGGGCTCGGCGGTTGGCGCTCGAACGGCGGATGAGGGGCGCGCCGTCAGCGACACCTCGGTGGCCCGTGCGTCACAGGCCCGTGCGTCACTGGCGCGTGACTCGCAAGTTCGTGGCCCGCGACTGGCGCGTCACTGGTAAAAAATAATTGGCAAGCAAGGGGCACGCAATGGACGCCATCGACCCCACCCGCCGCGACCCGCCGCGGCCCAGCTGGAAACCCACGCTGTCACCGTCGTTGTGGCCGAGCACGGACGCCTACGCTGACCCGAGCCGAAGCGCAGGTGCCGACGCAGACACCGCCGCCACCGGCTGGCCCGACAGCGCCGCCGATGCGCGAACGGCCGCACCCACGCGCGTCACCCGCAGCGAATCGCTGCCCGAAGAAGTACGCAGCGCGTTCGATTACATGCCTGCGCAACTGGCCGGCAACCTGGCGGGCATCGCCGTCATCTTGATGGTGTTCTGGGCCGACACGCCCGCGATGGTGGTGCTGCCCTGGTTGATGCTGTTCACCACGTTGTGGCTGGCGCGACTGGGGCTGCTGCGCCGCTACCGAGTCGCCACGCCGCACACCGCGGCCGATTGGCAGCGCTGGCGTCGCGGCTGGAATGCCGGCACGCTGGCCTCGGGCGCGTTGTGGGGTCTCACCGCCTGGGTGTTCTACCAGCGCGGTGAAGCAGCGCAGCAAATCGCTTTGATCATCACGGTGTATACGTTTTGCATTGCGGTGGTGCCAGTGCTGGCCAACCAGCCGCGCGTTTTTTTGTTGTTTGCCGCGCTGTGTTTCGTGCCGATGGCGGTTCGGGTGGGCCTCGACGGCAGCCGCGACAGCTTGCGACTGGCCGGCATATTGCTGTTGATCTTTTCGCTGACCACGCTGCTGGCGCGCAACTACCGCCAGGCACTGCAGCGTGCACTGGAACTGAAGCTGCACGCCGACCACCTGCTGGTGCAGTTGCGTATCGAAAAAGACGCCGCCGATGCGGCGCGGCGTGAAGCCGAAATCGCCAACCGCGCCAAAACGCAATTCTTTTCAGCCGCCAGCCACGACCTGCGACAACCACTGCACGCGATGGGCTTGTTTGCCGAAGCGCTGCGCCTGAAAAACCACGACAGCGAAGTCACTCACCTGGTCAACAACATCAACGAATCGGTCGATGTGCTGGAGGGCTTGTTCTCTGAGTTGCTCGACATCACCCGTATCGACAGCGGCGGCATCGAGGTGCAACCGCAGCACGCCGCGCTGAGCGATTTGTACCGAAGGCTGCGCTTGAACTTCGAGGCGCAGGCATTCGAAAAAGGCCTGGCGCTGCGCTTTCGCGGCGCACACCACCTGGTCTATGCCGACCCGGTACTGGTCGAGCGAATTGCCCGCAACTTCGTTGCCAACGCCATCCGCTACACCCGCGACGGCACGGTGCTGATCGGCTGCCGTCGCCGTGGTGACCGGCTGCTGCTGCAGGTCTGGGACACCGGCATCGGCATCGCCGAAAGTGAATTGGCGCGGGTGTTCGACGAGTTCTATCAACTGCCGCTGGACCGCGACGCCGAGCCGCAGCAGCGCAAAGGCCTGGGCCTCGGGTTGGCCATCGTCAAACGGTTGGCAGTGTTGATGGGTGCGCCGATCGGCCTGCGCTCACAACTTGGCAAAGGCAGCGTCTTCAGCATCGAATTGCCGGTGGGCAAGCGGCTGCCGCAAACGTTTGACCAGGTGTCCTTGAGCAAAGGCCCATTGGGTTTGACGCTGCACGGCCGTTTGATCGTGGTGGTGGAAGACGAGCCGGCCGTGCGCGCCGGGCTCGAGGTGTTGCTGCGCGGCTGGGGTGCCGACATCGTGGCGTTCGACAGCGTGGCGCGTTGTACCGCCTGGGCGCACGGTGCCGATGTGGCCACCGCCACGCCGGACCTGGTCATCGTCGACTACCGGCTCGAACCCGGTGCCACCGGCCTCGACGCGCTGGCCGCATTGCGGTCACGCTTCGGTGACGCGTTGCCCGCCATCGTGGTGACCGGCAGCACGATGTCAGGCCATGAACTCGACGCGCAACAGCAAAACTTTCATCTGCTGATCAAACCGGTGTTGCCCAACAAACTGCGCGCCATGATCGCGTTCAAATTGGCCATGAAAGCGCCCTGAGCGCAGCAGCGCGCGCGGGCATGATCAGCGATTGACCGTTGGCATGTGCTGCCGGGCGTGGGCAGACAGGCACCGATCGGTAGGCATCGATGGATAAACATCGATGAACAAGCAACGATGGGTATGAATGGATGGGCTGGACCGGGCACCTTGCGCTGAACTACCGCCGTGACGGTGCGCGCACGCTGGCACACGATCGCCACCACGGGCCGCTGCGCGTGCTGCAAAGCCTGTACCCCGAGGGCAGCGGCGTGTGCCACCACGTGCTGGTGCACCCGCCCGGCGGCATCGTCGGTGGCGATGTGTTGCAGCTCGATGCGACCTTGCGCGAAGGCGCGCACGCGCTGATCACCACACCAAGCGCGGCGCGGTTTTATCGCAGCGCCGGCGAGCCCGCGGCACAGCGCGTGACCGCCCGGGTGGCCGACGGAGCGCGCCTCGAATGGTTGCCGTTGGAAACCATTTGCCACCGCGCCGCGCTGGCTGAAAACAGCCTGCGCTTCGAACTGGCAGCCGGCGGCGAAATGATCGGCTGGGATGCGGTGGCGCTGGGTTTGCCGGCCAGCGGTGAAGCCTTCGACGCCGGCCACTATGCGCAGCGCATCGAACTGCCGGGCGTGTGGCTGGAACGCGCGACGATCCGCGGCAGCGACACGCGCCTGCTCGCTTCACCGCTGGGTTTTGCCGGTTTCCGGGTGCTGGCCACGACGTGGTTTGCGGCCGGCTCGGCGATGCCGAACGAGCGGCGCGAGCAGCTGCTCGATGCTGCGCGCGCGGTGGCATCGCAGCACCCGCTGGCGCGCGCCGCGGGTGCCACGTCGGCCCGCGCAGAAGTGGTGGTGCTGCGCGTGCTGGCACCACAGGTTGAACCGGCCATGCAGCTGTTGGGCGCGGTATGGGCGCGCTGGCGCGAGGTCGGCTGGAACCTGCCGGCCTGCGCGCCACGCGTGTGGCGGTGCTGAGTCGGTGCCGGTGAACCGTTCGCGCTGAGCGCTTCGTCAGGCGGGGGCAGGCTGACCCCAACCAGAACCGGTCCCCGTTCCGTGGACGCCACGCCTTCTTTGACGCGACCGATCACGTCGGTGAGCAGCTCGGTGGCGAATGCCTGGCCGGGGTCGCCGGGGGTCGCCGGGCTACACGCGATGCGGATGGCCGCGGTGGGTTGCCCGCGTTCAGCTGCCCGGGAACGGCACCTCGACGGGCTGGTGCTCGGGGTCGGCTAAAAACTGCACATAGGTCTGCACGGCCAGCTTGTATTGCGCGAAGCTGACTTCGCCGCCTACGCCTTGGCTGTACAAACTTTCGAACCAGACCCGGTCGCGCTCGATGTGGGCGACCCAGCCGTTGCCGTCGGCATCGATCTGCTCGACTTCGCCGGCTTCAATGCGGCGAACGGCTTCCAGCACTTTGGCGCCTGAGCCTGCGGCGCTCTGGATGTCGTCGAACAGGGCCGTGCACATCAGGCCGTATTGATCGGCAATGCTGCCGTCTGGGGCCGCAACATGCAGGGGCGAACACCAGCGCGTGGTGTCGCCATCGGTGACGGTGCGCAGTGACGATGCGTGCAGGGTGTAGCCCATGGACGGTCAATCTTGCAGTGGATAGAACGTGGTGCGCTGGTGCTTTGCGTCCCAGTTGAATCGAATTGGTATGCCGCTTGGCGAGATGCCGACCACTGCGGGTTGGCCCGGAATGGGCCTCGCTGCTTCAAACGCTTTGGTTATCTCGAAGTCTGCCCGCGCCCGCGACCAGTCGGCGGGAAAGAAGTTGGTGTCGATATATTTGGACACCCAGCTCTTGCTCGCATCGCTCCAGATTTGCACCACCGCTTCGTAGCATCCCTTGCTACCTATCGGGGTGACTGGAGCACCCGGTGTGATGCGCCCGTTGCCGTTTGCGGCGCTTTCGAGGTGGTAGCCGCTGACCACTTCTTTGACGCGCCGACCGGCGGCGAACACCGGCTCGACCTCGCCGGCGCAGATGCGCTCGCTGGCGATCGCGTCATCCAAGACGAAGTGCTTGTCGGCGCTGCGATCCGGGAACGGCACCTCGATGGGCTGGTGCTCGGGGTCGGCCAAAAACTGCACATAGGTTTGTACGGCCAGCTTGTATTGCTCGAAGCTGACTTCGCCGCCTACGCCTTGGCTGTACAGGCCTTCAAACCATACTTTTTGGCGCGTGATGTGGGCTACCCAGGCATTGCCGTCGGCTTCGATCTTGTCGACTTCGCCGGCTTCGATGCGGCGGATGCCCTCGACGAAGTCCGCGCCTGAGCCTTCGGCGCTTTGGATGTCATCGTCCATTGCTGCTGCCATGAGGAAAAACTGATCAACAAAGTTTCCCGACGGGTCGTTTATCCAAATGCTGCGAACCCGCTGCATCTTGCCGTCGCTACCGACGACCTTATCGGGCTGAATTCGCAACTTGTACCGATCCGTCATGGCTAGTCTCCGAGCGGGTAGAAGGTTGTACGTCGGTTTTTGCCATCCCATGAGAACCTGATGTCAATCCCCGACGGGCTCGCTCCAACCGATCCAGGTCCTTTTGGATTCGGGGTTTTTACCTGAAACGCCTCCGACACCTCAAACTCAATCCGCGCACGTGACCAGTCTGCGGGGAAAAAAGTGGAGTCTTTCCTCTTGGCAACCCAATCCTTTGCCGCATCACTCCAAATCTGCACCGATGCCTCATATGTTCCGTTTGGATTTTGCGTGACGCTAGCCCCTGGGGTGATGCGCGCAGCGCCCTGCGCTGCTGCTTCGGCGTGGTAGCCGGTGGCCTTGCCCGACACCTCAAACACAATCCGCGCACGTGACCAGTCTGCTTAAGGCGATCAGCTCGGCCAGTCGGATGAAAAATGAAAGACGCGACCCCACGATCCCGTGTCCTGTCCACCGACCCCGATGACGATCACGTCATCGCCGCAGCCGTCACCGGCCAGGCCGATCTCATCGCCTCGGGCGACAAGCGCGACCTCTTGCCCATGGGCAGCTTCCAGGGCATCCCCATCGTCACCGCGCGCGAAGCAGTCGAGCGGCTGGAGGCAAGAAGCAAGACTTGACCCCGAGGCCAAGCTGGGGCGTCGCAAATACCTGCTACCGCTGGAGCAGCCATGAGGGCATCGAGATCATCAACGCGGCCGAGGCACTCAGGCGAGCGTTGTGACGAAGCGGACACCGCTCAAGAGAACGCTTCCACAATCTCCCGACAAGCCTGAAGAATCTCTTCGCGCGCGTCAGCCAAGTAGGCCCGAATCTCGTCGTCAGCGCGCTTTAAGTACTCCGGGCTACAGCTCGCACGCACTGCACCCAGAGGGAAGTGATCCGTTTCAGAATCGATAGCACGAATTGCCAGGAAGACCTCGTTCTCAGGGTCTTCGACAGCAAATCGCAATGCACATACGCGACGCACGCCTTCAAGCAAATTGGCGCCACCTGCCAGCATCGATTCCGCCACAGCGACCAACTCACGTCGCTTCGAGTCAAAGCCTTCTGCTTGTTCCATCTTTACTCGGGGAATTTCGTCTTGAACTCAACACGCTGGCCGGTCTTGATGTTCTCAACCCAATGAGTCTCGAATCTCGTGCCCTTGCCGTCGGTAAAAGATGAACTGGTCTTCTTGGCCCAATCAGCAGCATTGCCCCCGTGTTCGCTCGCCACGCGCTGTGCATCCCGGAACGCAACGCGCCCACCAGGACCCGCCATGATCGTTCCAGCTTCAGCCATCTGGGCCTGACTCGCAAGCTGGTTCTTGAGCTTCAGGACATGGCCAGCGTTGTCAGCGCCGCTCGCTACGCCCTTTGCGGCGAGTTCATGTGATGAGATGCTAATTGCTTTAGCTACATCCTTCGCCGCATTGACCTCTCTGGCCCCGCCGCCCGGTGTAATCAACGAGCCGCCCAGCACCACGTCCTTGGCAACCGCGACCTCGCCAGCGGCACCCGCCATGCGCGCTGCAGGGCCTGCCATCGGGGCGGCAAGCTGCGCGGCGATGCCGCTGGCTTCTTGCAAGGTGTTGTCGTAACTGAACCACCGACCAGTCACGCCTTCGTACTTGGCGAACATCGCATCGGATGCATTGGTATTGACCAGGCTGACTACGCCTGCTGCGGCATAACCGGTTGCGCGGTAGGCCAGGGCTGCTGTTTCAGGGATCAGGTTGTCCAACCCTTTGGCTGCACCAATCGCCACATTGCCCGCCACATAGGCAGCCGATCGCGCCACGTTGCGCATTTGCTCGCCGTACGCCATTGCAGGCGAGTCGGTGGTGTGTGCGGTGATCGGTCCCGTTTGATTGCCCAGCGCGTCGTAGCCGCTGTTGTCGACCGAGATCGCAGCAGACCGCTGCGACGGTGCAGATAACGCCACGAAGCTTTCGGCGTTCGCATTGAGCACCGATGGGCTCGGGCTGGTGAATGCATTGCCAGATGCACCGCCCCCCGCAAACACCGGCGGCTGGATTTGTGCGGCGGCTCTGGCGGCATCGGCGGC
>JAYUGJ010000082.1:0-16271 GCA_043738425.1 Burkholderiales bacterium | reverse complement strand
CGCGTCTCGTCGACGCGCGCACCCGCGCAATCCCCATAGACACCGCTCGTGCTAATGTAGACGAATCGCCGTGGTAGACTCCGCGCCGATGCGAGGGCGGCGATCAGGTTGCGTGTCCTGGAGTCGTCTTCTCCCGATGCCGGCGGCGGCGCGCAATGCAGCACCGCGTAGGGACTCAGATGCAGCCGCGAAAGCGAGCGGACGGAATCGAGATCTCCAGGTATCGGCACGACCCCCGCGGCGCGCAACGCGGCGTGCTGATTGCGGTGCCGCGTCAGGCCGTACAGGCGGAAATTAGGGGATAGCAGGCGCGCGGCGCGCAGTGCGACATCGCCACAGCCGATCAACAGCACTCTCAATTTGGCCATGACTTTCGAGATTACCATAAAGCCCTCGGATCACCGCTTCGACTGCGCGGAGGACGAGACGATCCTGGCCGGCGCGATGCGCGCGAGCCTCCTGCTCCCCTACGGCTGCCGCGACGGCGCGTGCGGCTCGTGCAAATGCAAAGTGCTCGAAGGACGCGTGTTGCACGGCGCGCATCAGTTGAAAGCGCTGAGCATCGACGAAGAAGAAGGTGGCTTCGCGTTGACCTGCTGCGCCGCGCCGCAAACCGATGTGGTGCTGGAAGCGCGCACCGTGGCCGGCGTAGGCGAGATGCCGGTGCGCCGCATGCCGGCGCGCGTGATGCACATCACCAAGCCAGCGCCCGATGTAGCCATCGTCAAACTGCAACTGCCGGCCAACGATGCACTGCGTTATCACGCCGGCCAGTACGTCGATGTGCTGCTGCCGAGCGGCTCGCGGCGCAGCTACTCGATGGCCAATGCGCCGCACACGCAAGGCACCACGCCATGGATCGAGCTGCACATACGCCACCTGAGCGGCGGCGTATTCAGCGACCAGGTGTTTGGCACGATGAAGGAAAAAGACATCTTGCGTTTGGAAGGCCCGTTCGGCAGTTTTTTTCTGCGCGACGACTCACTCAAACCCATCGTGCTGTTGGCCTCGGGCACCGGCTACGCGCCTATCAAGGCGCTGATCGAACACCTGCGGTTTAAACACATCGACCGGCAGGTGGTGCTGTACTGGGGCTGCCGCACGCTGGCCGATTTGTATGCGCACCACGAGGTGCTGGCGCTGGCGGCCATCACCGATCAAACGCCACTCATGCACTACCTGCCGGTGCTGTCCGAGGCACTGCCATCCGATGGCTGGACTGGCCGCACCGGCCTCGTGCACCAGGCGGTGATGGCCGACCTGCCCGACCTGTCGGGCCATCAGGTGTACGCATGCGGCGCACCGGTGATGGTCGATGCGGCGCGGCGCGATTTCAACCAGCGCTGCGGCTTGCCCGCCGACGAATTTTTCGCTGACGCATTCACCAGCGCGGCCGACCAGTAGCCGGCTGCAGCGGTCTGACTGCGCGCGCGGATCGGCGCGATGCAGACCACGGCAATTCGACAGCCAGCCGGTCAAGGCTTCTTGCTTGCTGCCTTCTCCGCTGTGTCCATTGCGGCCTCATTGCGCTGCCGCAACTCGGCCAACCGTTCGCCGATGCGAATCTCCAGACCACGCGGCGCGGGCACATAAAACTGCGGGCCGTCGATGTCGTCGGGCCAGTACACCTCGCCGGCGGCAAACGCTTCGGGCTCGTTGTGCGCGTAGCGGTAGCCTTTGGCGTAGTCGAGTTGCTTCATCAAACTGGTAGGCGCGTTGCGCAGCCGCAGCGGCACCGCACGCGTGCCGTCTTGTGCGACGAATGCGCGTGCAGTTTTGTAAGCCCGGTACACCGCATTCGACTTCGGTGCCACCGCCAAATACACCACCGCCTGCGCCAATGCCAACTCGCCTTCGGGCGAGCCGAGCCGCTCGTAGGTTTCGGCCGCATCGAGCGCCATGCGCAGCGCACGCGGGTCGGCCAGGCCGACTTCTTCGCTGGCCATGCGCACCAGTCGCCGCGCCACATAACGCGGGTCGACACCGCCGTCGAGCATGCGCACAAACCAATACAGCGCCGCATCGGGATCGCTGCCGCGCACCGATTTGTGCAACGCCGAAATCGTGTCGTAGAACTGCTCGCCGCCGTTGTCGTAGCGGCGCAGTTGCTCACCGAGTGAGCGCTCGAGCAGCGCCTCGTCGATCTCGGTCAACTCGGGCTGCGCCGAGGTGATGTCGGTCAGGTTTTCATACGCGTTGAGCAGGCGACGCGCATCGCCATCGGCATACGCCACCAGCCGGTCACGTGCCGCGGTAGTGAGCGGCGGCGCGGCAATCAGCGCGTGCGCGCGCGCCAGCAGCTCGGTCAAATCAGCGGCATCGAGGCCCTTCAACACATGCACCGTGGCGCGCGACAACAGCGCCGAGTTGACCTCGAACGACGGGTTCTCGGTGGTCGCCCCAATGAAGGTGAAAAGGCCCGACTCGACATGCGGCAAAAACGCGTCTTGCTGCGCTTTGTTGAAGCGGTGCACCTCATCGACAAACACCACCGTGCGGCGACCCGCCGGCTGCACCGCCTGCGCACGCTCGACCGCCTCGCGTATGTCTTTCACACCGCCCAACACCGCCGACATCGCGATGAACTGCGCATCGAACGCATCGGCCATCAGCCGCGCCAAGGTGGTTTTACCGACACCCGGCGGGCCCCACAAGATCATCGAGTGCAGCCGGCCTGAATCGAACGCCGAGCGCAGCGGTTTGCCGACCCCGAGCAAATGCTTTTGCCCAATGACTTCGGCCAACACGCGCGGGCGCAAGCGTTCGGCCAGCGGCTGTGCCCGGTAGGAACCTGGGCTTACGGCGCCATCGGTCGGCACGCGGGACATCACTGCTCGAGGATGTCTGCGCCCGCCGGAGGCGTGAACTTGAATGTGGCGGGTGCCAGCTCGACGTTGGTCGCCAGGTGGGTGAACGTCAGCACCGAACGTTGCGCAAAGCTGTCGGTGATTTCGACCGCAGCCAGTTGCTTGCCGCGAAAGCCGATGCGCATGGCTTCGAACGCGCCGTCTTTGGTTTTCGGCGTGGCCAGCACCCAGTCGAGGCCTTCTTTGGCGGGCAGTGCGCGCAGCTCGAAGTCGCGCGCCAAGTCGCTACCGGCCAGCAGCGCAGCAGGCGTCGCGCTGAGTGCTTGTGAAAACTGGCGGCGGCTTGCCTGGTTCAAATCAGCGTCGTAGATCCACACGCTGTGGCCGTCGGCCACGATCAATTGTTGAAACGGCTTGGCGTACGCAAAGCGAAATCGATTCGGCCGCGCGAACTCGAAACTGCCACTCGAGGTTTTGACCTTGGCTCCGTCTGGTGATGTGACGGTTTGGCTGAAATCGGCGCGGCCGGTTTTCGCTTCCTGTACAAATGATTTGAGTGCATCGAGCGCATCGGCGCGGGCTGCAAACGATGCGGCGCATAGCAACGCCGCGGTGCCGAAAATGGCCACGGCGCGCTTCATTCGTTGCGTGCCGGAACCATGATGTCGCGGTTGCCGTTGGTGCCCATGGTCGACACGAGTCCGGACTTTTCCATTTGTTCCAGCAGCCGCGCGGCCCGGTTGTAGCCGATGCGTAAGTGGCGCTGCACCAGCGAAATCGATGCGCGCCGGTGCTGCAGCACGATGCCGACCGCCTGGTCGTACATCGGGTCGCTTTCGTTGCCGGGGCCACCGCCGTCGTTGATGGCGACGTCGCCCGTCTCGCCATCGAGCGTGCCGCCTTCGAGCAGTCCTTCGATGTAGTTCGGCTCGCCCTGGCTCTTCAGATACGCGACCACGCGGTGCACTTCTTCGTCGCTGACGAATGCGCCGTGCACGCGCACTGGCAGACCGGTGCCCGACGGCATGTACAGCATGTCGCCCATACCAAGCAGCGCTTCGGCACCCATCTGGTCGAGGATGGTGCGGCTGTCGATCTTGCTGCTGACCTGGAAGCTCAGCCGTGTCGGAATGTTCGCCTTGATGAGGCCGGTGATCACGTCGACGCTGGGCCGCTGGGTCGCCAGGATCAAATGGATACCGGCGGCGCGCGCCTTTTGCGCCAGGCGCGCGATCAGCTCTTCGATTTTCTTGCCGACCACCATCATCAGGTCGGCCAACTCGTCGATCACGATCACCACGAACGGCAACCGGTCGAGCGGCTCAGGGGCTTCGGGCGTCAGGCTGAACGGGTTAGGTAGCAGCTCACCGCGTTCGGCCGCCTCATCGATTTTTTTGTTGTAGCCACTGACGTTGCGCACGCCCAGCTTGCTCATCAGCTTGTAGCGGCGCTCCATTTCGCCGACGCCCCAGTTCAGCGCGTTGGCGGCTTGCTTCATGTCGGTGACCACCGGACACAGCAGGTGCGGAATGCCTTCGTAGACGCTCATCTCGAGCATCTTCGGGTCGATCAAGATCAATCGCACATCGCGCGCATCGGCCTTGTACAACAGGCTCAAGATCATCGCGTTGATGCCGACCGATTTGCCCGAGCCGGTGGTACCCGCCACCAGACAGTGCGGCATCTTGCCGAGGTCGGCCACCACCGGCGCGCCGACGATGTCTTTGCCGAGGCCCATGGTCAGCTGCGATGCCGCGCTGTGGTAGACCTGCGAGCCCAAAATTTCAGACAAGTGAATCGTTTGCCGTCGTGCATTGGGCAGCTCCAGCGCCATGGTGGTTTTGCCCGGAATGGTTTCCACCACCCGGATGCTGACCAGGCTCAAACTGCGTGCCAGGTCTTTAGACAGGCCAAGAATTTGCGATCCCTTGACGCCCACGGCCGGCTCGATCTCGTAGCGCGTGATCACCGGCCCCGGCGACGCGGCCACCACACGCACGTCGACGCCGAAGTCTTTGAGCTTTTTCTCGATCAGCCGCGATGTCATCTCCAGCGTTTCGGGCGACACGGTCTCGGTGCGGCCCGGTGCGGCGTCGAGTAGATCGACCTGCGGTAAGCGGTTGTCGACCAGCTCGGTGAACAGCGGCTTTTGGCGCTCCTTCACAACGCGTTCGCTTTTCGGCACCTCGACCATCGGCGACGCGATGACGAGGGGGATGTGTTCTTCTTGCAGCACCTGCTCGAACTCGACCACGTCTTCGCGCTCGCGCAGCGCTTGTTCGCCCAGGCGCATGTCCTCGGCCAGTTCGATGCGTTCGACCTGGCGGTTGCGCCATGAATCGATCCGCGCACCGATGAGGTCGGCGACCTGCAGCCATGAAAACCGAAATGCCAGCGACAGCCCGGCCACCAGCGCGGCGATCCACAACACGCCTGAACCAGCAAAGCCCAACAGCTGCGTGCTCATGGGCCCGAGAAAGTAGCCCAACACGCCGCCGGCGTGGCCACCGGGTGCCTGCGGCTCCCATTGGTACAGCCGCGTCCATTCCAGCGCCGTGCTGGCGGCGAGCAACAGCACCAGCCCCAGCCCGAACGTCCACAGCGGCCAAATGCGCTGCACCGGCGACTCGGTGGGCGGGTGGTGCAGCGCAGCGCGGTCGCCGCCGCGCAGTAAATCGGCCAGCAAACCCAACCACCGGTGCAGCGCCACGGCCATCAACCACCAGGTCGAAAAACCAAACAGCAAATAGGCCATGGCCGAGACCCACGCACCCACTGCGCCGGCGCGGTTGTGCGTGAGTTCACCCGAGCCGGAACTGGAAAATGATGCGTCCGATGGGTGGTACGTCAGCAGCGCAATCACCATCACCAACCACGCCACGCCACCGATCAAAACGCAGGCTTGGCGCTTCCAATCTGGGAGACGCGCTGACGCCTTCGGCGCGCTGCCGCTGGGGTCGAAAGTTGCAGGTGTGATGGTGTTGGCTGCGCGTGTGCGTGAGGCCGAACGCTGGGAGGAATCTGTCGCGGCAGGACGCAGCGAACCGAGCGGAAATGTCATCCCGCGATTGTGGCCGAAGCCCCGTCAGCGCCCAGGTGTTGCGGCGGTGGCGTGGCAGCGGGATGGCGGCTCGAATCAGGCCATCACCGCACGGCGTCAGGTCAAACGCTCTTTCAAAATGACTGAGCCGTTTTCCTGCGTTTCGATCATGCCGCGCTCTTCGAGGTCTTTCATCACGCGGCTGACCATCTCGCGCGACGCGCCGACCACTTTGGCCAAGTCTTGGCGCGACACCTTGTTGCGAATAATTTTGGTCTCGCCGATCAGCTCAGCCATGTCGAGCAGCGAGCGCGCTACGCGGCCATAGACGTCGAGCAGCGCGAGCGACTCGATCTGCCGGTCAGCCGCGCGCAGCCGCTGCACCAGCCCGCGCATGATCGCGTAGGACAAGCTGGAGTTCTCAGGCAGGCAACGTGCGAATTCGGGGCGTCCCAATATCAGCATGTCGGTTTGTATTTCTGCGCGTACGGTGGCCGAGTGCGGCTCGTTGTCGATCAAGCTCATCTCGCCGACATAGTCGCCCGGCTGCAGCACCGCAAGAATGACTTCGCGGCCGCGTGAATCGGCGGTCAATACGCGCGCCCGCCCGGTCAACAAAATGAACAACGCATTCGACTTGCGGCCGTGCTCCACGATGATTTCACCGCGCCGATAGCGCCGCTTGACCACGCTGTCGGCAATACCCTGCGCCTGGTCATTGGTCAGCAGCGAAAAAATCGGAACGCGCCGAATCAGGTCTAAATTGGAAAGCATGGACATATCGAATCTCCTTTGAAATCGTTATCGGCAGCGCCCGTGCGGAATTCACTCGACAAATCAAATTTCTTTATTGTCGCCATGGCACTTCCTTCGTGAAGGCACATAAGTGGCGTGTCAAACTGCCGTAATTCATTTCACTCAAGCATCCGTATGAGCACCGATTCCAACCATTCCCGCGTGTTGATTCTTGGCTCCGGCCCAGCCGGATATTCGGCGGCAATCTATGCCGCACGCGCCAACTTGAAGCCGATGTTGATCACCGGAATCGCCCAAGGCGGCCAGCTGATGACCACCACCGACGTCGACAACTGGCCGGCCGATGTCGACGGCGTCATGGGCCCCGACCTGATGACGCGATTCCAAAAACACGCCGAGCGCTTCAATACAAAAATAGTCTTCGACCACATCAACACGGTTGATCTTTCCAAGCGCCCGTTCACGCTGAAAGGTGACTCCGGCAGCTACACCTGCGACGCCCTGATCGTCTCCACCGGTGCGTCGGCCAAGTACCTGGGCCTGCCGTCCGAAGCAGCCTTCATGGGGCGCGGCGTGAGCGGCTGCGCCACCTGCGATGGTTTTTTCTACCGCGACCAAGAGGTTTGCGTGGTGGGCGGCGGCAACACCGCGGTCGAAGAGGCGCTGTACTTGTCGAACATTGCCAGCAAAGTGAACTTGATCCACCGCCGTGACAAGTTCAAGGCAGAAGCCATCCTGATCGACAAGCTGATGGAAAAAGTCGCCAGTGGCAAGGTTCAACTGCATCTGTGGAACACCTTGGACGAAGTGCTCGGTGACGCCTCGGGAGTGACTGGCGTGCGTCTGCGCAACACGCAAAACGACATCACCACCGAGCTGAAGTTGCAAGGTTGTTTCATCGCGATCGGCCACCAGCCGAATACCGAAATCTTTGCCGGGCACCTGGAGATGAAAAACGGCTACATCGTCACCGCCAGCGGTCTGAACGGCATGGCAACGATGACCAGCGTGCCAGGCGTGTTTGCTGCGGGCGATGTGCAAGACCATGTGTACCGCCAAGCCATCACCAGCGCGGGCACCGGCTGCATGGCCGCGCTCGACGCGCAGCGCTTCCTGGAGCAATAAGCCGCTCCGACAACGCACCTGCTGCCGTGCAACGTGGCTATACTTACCGGCTTCGCTGGGCAGTACCGGTTGGTTCAAATCAGCTGACCGTGCCGCGACCCAGCTGGCAACTTTGGTGTACCCCGGGCTCACAGCAAGCGGCATCAAAGACTTCAAAAAACGAACTTATTGGAGAAGCGTCATGGCACGCGTCTGTCAAGTCACGGGTAAACGCCCGATGTCGGGGAACAATGTTTCCCATGCGAACAACCGAACCAAGCGCCGGTTTTTGCCTAATCTGCAATACCGCCGGTTCTGGCTCGAAACCGAAAACCGCTGGGTGCGTTTGCGCATTTCATGCGCGGCTTTGCGTTTGATCGACAAAGTGGGCATCGAGAAGGTCGTCGCTGACCTACGCGCCCGCGGCGAAATTTAGTTCAGGAGCGGACCATGGCAAAAGGCGGACGCGAAAAAATCAAGCTGGAGTCTTCAGCGGGAACCGGTCACTTCTACACAACTGACAAGAACAAGAAGACCACACCGGAAAAGCTCGAGATCATGAAATTTGATCCCAAGGCACGCAAGCACGTGATGTACAAAGAAACGAAGCTGCGGTAACGGCTGCACCCAGAACACCCAGACGAAAAAACGCCCCGCATTGCGGGGCGTTTTTTTTATGGGCCGTTGCTGGTCAGGCGTGTGCCGAGCGCAGTTTCAGAGCGAACTCCTGCAGCGCAGCAATGCCGCTTTCTTCTGCCTTTTTGCACCACGCCTGCAAGTCTGCGACCAGCTGGTCGGCAGACACATTGGTTCGGGTCCACAGCAGCCGCAGCTCTTCACGCATCGACACCAGTTTGGCGAGTGCGGCATGCTGGGCACACACCGTAGCCACGCGTTCTTTGATGCCGTGCGGAATTTTGTCGTCGTCGCGGTGCAACCAGCGTTTGGCCAAATGCATGTCTTTCCAACGCGCGGTGTTTTCTGCACCTTCGGCTTTCAGGCGCGCCAATTCGATACGGCATTCAGCGCGCAAGTGCAACGCGTACTTGGCCATTACTTCGTAGCGGTTGGCGATAACTGCCTCGAGCGTTTTCGAGTCAGCGACTGCCTTGACATGGCCCAACTTCAACATCGGCGCGGTCTTGCGCACCCTCGCTAAACCGATGATTTCCAGCGCGCGGATGTACGCCCAACCGATATCGAACTCGTATGGTTTGATCGACAGCTTGGCTGAGGTCGGGTAGGTGTGGTGGTTGTTGTGCAGTTCTTCGCCGCCAATCAGGATGCCCCAGGGAGACAGGTTCGTCGATGCGTCGGTCGCCTCGAAATTGCGATAGCCCCACCAATGACCGAGGCCGTTGATGATGCCGGCAGCGGTGACCGGAATCCACATCATCTGCACCGCCCACACCGACAACCCGGCGGCTCCGAACAGCGCCAGGTTGATGAGCAGCATCAACCCAACACCCTGCCAGCTGTAGCGGGTGTACAGGTTCTTTTCGATCCAGTCGTCGGGCGTACCGTGACCGTATTTACTCAGCGTTTCGAGGTTCTTCGACTCGGTGCGGTACAGCTCGGCACCGGTCAGCAGCACGGTTTTGATGCCCCGCGTTTGCGGGCTGTGCGGGTCATCGGCGGTTTCGCATTTCGCGTGGTGCTTGCGGTGTATCGATGTCCATTCTTTGGTGACTTGACCGGTGGCCAGCCACAACCACATACGAAAAAAGTGCGCGGGAATCGGATGCAAATCGAGCGACCGGTGGGCCTGACAACGGTGCAGGTAAATCGTCACTGCAGCGATCGTGACGTGGGTCGATGCCAGTGCGTACAGCACCACCTGCCACCAGGTGGTTTCGACGAACCCGTGGGCCAACCAATTCAATACGCTGTCCGACAGCGTCATCAATACGTTCATGCAGTTACTTCCACCCGATGAAAAATAGACAACCCGGAATTGTAGGTGCCCGAGCTGGGTCTCGGTGCGGCGATTTACCAGCAACCACGCAACCGCCTCGCGGCCAGGCCGACTGGCCCGCGCTCAAAGCCGCTGCCACACCGCAGCGAAAAACCCATCGGTGCCATGGCGGTGCGGCCACAGCCGCAGGTACGCACCGCGCACCAGTGCAGCAGCATCGACAACATGCGCTTGTGCCAAAGCGACCTCGGCAGCCATCGGCGTGAATTCCTTCGCGGTTTCAGCCGAAAACGCATCCGCGACGTCTTCGTTTTCGGCCTGCAGCAAGCTGCACGTCGCGTAAACCAGGCGGCCGCCCGGTTTGACCAAGCGGGCCGCGCTTTTCAAGATGGCGGCCTGTTTGGCTTTCAACTCGTCGACCGATTCGGGCATTTGCCGCCACTTGAGGTCGGGGTTGCGGCGCAAGGTGCCCAAACCGGAACAGGGCGAATCAACCAGCACACGGTCGATCTTGCCGGCCAGCCGTTTGATGCGGTCGTCGCGCTCGTGGGCGATTTGCACCGGATGCACATTGGACAGGCCGCTGCGCGCCAGGCGCGGCTTCAACGCGGCCAACCGGTGGCCCGACGTGTCGAACGCGTAGAGCCGACCGGTGTTGCGCATCGAGGCACCCAGCGCCAACGTTTTGCCACCCGCACCTGCACAAAAGTCGACCACCATTTCGCCGCGCTTGGCATCGGTGAGCAGCGCCAACAGCTGGCTGCCTTCGTCTTGCACTTCGCAATCGCCGCGCATGAACACATCAAGCAAATGCAGCGCCGGCTTGCCTTGTATGCGCAAGCCCCACGGTGAATAAGGCGTAGGTTGTGCGTCGATTTTCACGGCAGCAAAGTCGGCCTGTACCTGTTCGCGTTTGGCCTTGAAAGTATTGACGCGCAGGTCGAGCGGCGCGCCGCTGTTGAGCGCCTCGAGGAGCGGCCAAAAGTCATCACCGAGTTCGGCTTGCAATCGCTCGGCCAGCCAGTCGGGCAGGTTGTGCCGCAGTTTTTCAGCCAACGCGGTGCGGTCGACAGCGCTTACCTGCTCCAGCCATTGCAGTTCAGGCTCAGCCAGTGCCGCTCGCAAAAAAGCGGCGTTGCCTTGCCAGCCCAACAACACCAGGCGGCGCACCATTTCACCTTTGCCCGATTGGGCCAGGTGCTGAAACAGCAGCCGCTGGCGCAGCACGGTGTAAGTGGTTTCGGCCAGCGTGTGGCGCTCACGCATGCCGAGCCCGCGGTTTTGGCGAAAAAAATCGGAGACCACGCGGTCGGCCGGTGCATCGAACTGCATCACGCGGTGCAGCAAATCAGTGGCAAGTTCTACGAGCGAATGGGGATGCATCTTCGCGATTATCCGACCGCGTTGTCGATCAACAGCTGCGACTCGCCGCTGCGGATGCGGATCTGTCCATCGTGCGACTGATCGATTTGCCCATCGACCCACCAACGCACCGCACGCGGGTACAGCACATGCTCCATCGCCAGTACGCGCGCCGACAGCGTTGCTTCGGTGTCGTCAGCACGCACCGGCACCACCGCCTGCGCGACGATAGGTCCGTGGTCCAGCGCAGGCGTGACGAGGTGCACCGTCGCACCGGCGAGCTTGCAGCCGGCATCCAGCGCACGCTGGTGCGTATCCAACCCGGGGAACGCGGGCAGCAACGAAGGGTGAATGTTCATCAGCCGGCCAGCGTAGCGCCGCACGAATGTTGGGTTCAGGATGCGCATGAAGCCGGCCAGCAGCACCAGGTCAGGTACGTAGGCGTCGATGGCATCGGCCAGCGCTGCGTCGAACGCATCGCGATCGGCGTAGCCACAGTGATCGACCACTGCCGAGGCGATGTGCTGGTCGCGTGCGTAATCGAGCCCGGACGCGCCCGCCCGGTTGCTGATGACAGCGGCAACGCGCGCATCCCAGCGCTGTGCGGCGCAGGCGTCGGCGATCGCCACCATATTCGAGCCGCGACCGGAAATAAGAATCACCAGGTTTTTCATGCAGTGGACTGGGTAAGGGCTGACAAGCGCCGCACAGTATCGACCCGCCGCGCAAGCGCGAACCTACACTAGCCGCCGATCGGAGACATGCATGAAACAAAGAGTCTTGTCGGGCATGCGCCCAACTGGCGCACTGCATCTTGGCCACTACCACGGTGCGTTGAAAAATTGGGTGCGACTGCAGGCCGACTTCGACTGCTTTTACATGGTGGCCGACTGGCACGCGCTGACCACGCATTACGAAGACCGTGAGGTCATCGCGCGCAATGTGTACGACATGGTGATCGATTGGCTGGCTGCCGGCATCGACCCTGATCGCACCACGCTGTTCATCCAAAGCCGATTGCCCGAACACGCCGAGCTGCTGACCTTGCTTGCGATGGGCACGCCACTGGCCTGGCTGGAACGCATGCCGACCTACAGAGACCAGATGGAAAAACTCAAGGACCGCGATCTGGCGACCTACGGATTTCTCGGCTATCCGCTGATGCAAGCCGCCGACATCTTGATTTACAAAGCAGCGTGTGTACCGGTCGGCGAAGACCAGGCACCGCACGTCGAAATGACCCGCGAAGTGGCCCGCCGCTTCAACCATTTGTACGGCCGTGAAGCCAATGCGGAAGACCTGGCACTTGGCGCCATCAAAAAAATGAGCAAGAGCGACGGCAAAACATTTGCCGTGTGCCGCAAAGCATTCCAAGAAACCGGAAGTGACGCCGCGCTCGATCAAGCACGTGCGTTGATCGCCACCAATGGTGCACTGGGTGCGGCCGACCGCGAGCGACTTGACGCCTACTTGCGCGGCACCGGAAAAACCATCTTGCACGAACCCGCCGCGCTGCTCACCGAGGTCAGCAAGCTGCCGGGCCTAGATGGCGCAAAGATGAGCAAAAGCTACGGCAACACCCTGGCCATGCGCGAAGAACCGGCCGAAGTTGACCGCAAGATCAAACGCATGCCAACCGACCCGCAACGCGTGCGCCGCACCGATGCGGGCGACCCCGAGCGTTGCCCGGTGTGGCAGTTTCACCAGGTGTATTCCGATGCGGCGACGAAAGATTGGGTGGTCACTGGCTGCAAAACCGCAGGCATTGGTTGCCTTGAATGCAAGCAACCGGTGATCGATGCCATCGTTCGAGAGCAGCTCCCGTGGCGCGAGCGCGCCGCGGTCTACATCAGCCAGCCCAAACGGGTGCACGACATCGTGGCCGCAGGCACCGAGCGCGCCCGCACCGTGGCACGCGAAACCATGCGCGAAGTGCGCGATGCGATGGGGATCAACTACTGAGTCAGCGGGTCGGCTGCCTGCACGCTTTTGAGCGTGTGCTGAATGGTGGTTCAAATCAATTGATATGTATAAAACCGGCTGTAGTCGGCTCCGATGCGATGCATAAACATGGATGTGGTGGTGTAACAGCGGATTGCGGAGTAGCGCAACATCACACTGGTTCGGCATTGGTTGAATGCGCCTGCCGTCGACCGTCCCGCAGCACTTTGATTCCGGCGCAGCCCCACTCGGTCTGACCAACCTCCGGGCGACTGCTTTGGCATGAACATCGCTATCGTTGGATGCGGCTTTGTCGCCGACTGCTCCGCGGCAACGCTTGTGGTTGCTCCTTCGTTGCACCTGCAAGGCTTAAGCGAAATTGGCTGGGGTATCTGGGGCACCGGAGTGTTTGCGCACGATGTGGCGGCAAACTTTCCGATGGTGGTCGGTACGCGCTTGCGCGCGGTGGCGGCACGTTCGCAGGTGCACTCGCAGCAATTCGCTTCGCGTCACCACATCGCCCACGGCGCACAGCAACTGAACAGTTTGCTCGTCGAGCCAAGCGTCGATGTGACCGGCATCGCCACGTCCCTCAGTTGGCACGCGGAGGATGCGGCAACGTGTTCAAAGGTTGGCAAAGCCGTGCTGGGTGGAAAAGCTCGCCGCACAGGCAGCGCGCGTCGTCACCGCCCGTGTGCACCAGCGTTTGCGTTTGGAAGCGATGCAGTCACGGCCCATACCAGCGGTCGAGATCGCGCGCGAGCACGTGATGAGCGGCGAGCTTGGACCAGTCCGACTGATCCTGGGCAACTTTGTCCGTCCGGCTGCGTTCGACAAGCACGGGCGGCTTTTCGATCGCACCTTGGCAGGCGCTGCGTTGATCGTGGGGCTTGGTTGGTCTCGCTGACCGAGTTCATGCTCGGTACGCCGCAGGCGATGCACGGTATGGCCGTGATGAGCGTGTCGGTTTCGATGAGCGCAGTGCGTATCACCTGGCCCACGCCCACCGCACATCGGCAAACTTGGTCGCAAGTCCTCGCGCGCAAGCCGGCAACGACTTTGGTGTTCACGGAGAGCGCGGCCACATACGCCCGGTCGCGCCTTTTTATCGATCGCACCGCCTTGAACTCTGCGCAGCATGCACACCTTCATCGATCCGCAGCATCGAAGCACCGCAGCTACGAGAACTGTGGCGCATGACAACTCTGCAAGTCGATCGAAAAAACGCACTGCGTGGACGAGCGACGCTCACACAGCTGCGTCACCGTTGGCATTGGTATTGGTATTGCCCGACAAGCTGCTATCGCGATACCCGATTGCCCTGTCATGTTCCGGCAACGGCAATCAATCGAACTCGCCGTGGTGACGCGCTGCCTACCGTACGGCTTGCTGGAGCGTTCGATCATGCCGCTCAACGAATCTGTCAGCGTCACGCGAACCGTGGACACACTGCATCGCGAATGAGGCCTCGTTTATCCTAAGGAATGAAACCAAGTGAGCTACACGACGCACCGATTGCCATCGCCTATTTGCAAAGCCAATACCCGTTGCTGTCGATGATCTTCGTTATTCGCGAAGTACTCGCGCTCAAGCGCCTGGGATTTCGTATTGATGTGGCGTCGATCAACAGCTGCGACCGCGCTCCGCAAGGCTTGACGGCAGACGAGCGAGCGGAAGCCGAAGATACCTACTACGTGAAGGCGCACGGCATGGCAGGTGCGCTGGCCGCGCACTTGCACACTGGCATAACGCGGCCATTCGACTATCTGCGCGGTTGGGCGCTGGTAGCCCGGCTAGGCGGCACCGATGTTGCGGGGTGGCTGCTGCGAGCAGCGTATTTCACTGAAGCGCTGATGGTGGGCAGGTGGATGGGTCAACGCCAGCTAACGCATGTGCATGCGCACCTCGGTTCTCAGCCGGCAACGGTTGGTTTGTTTGTCCAACGCGTTTTCGGCGTTGGCTTTTCCATCACGGTGCATGGGCCGGACGAGTTTTACGACGCCATTGGCCAGCACCTGTCGGAAAAAGTAGCTGCAGCGGACTTCATCGTGTGCATTAGCGACTTCGCACGCAGCCAGCTCATGCGGCTTTCGCCCTATGCGCACTGGCGCAAGTTGTTTGTATCGCGCTTGGGCGTAGACCCAGCGGTATTCGCGCCGCGGCCCCAACCAGTCTTCGACACCGGTACGTTTGAGGTGCTGTGTGTGGGTCGACTGACGCCGTCCAAGGGGCAACACATCTTGGTGGATGCGATAGCGCGCATGGTCGCGCAAGGGCGCAACGTCAGATTGCGCGTCATAGGGGCAGGTGTGGACCAGGCATCACTGCAGCACCATGCCGCGCCGCTGGGTGGGCACGTAGTCTTCGAAGGTGCCGTGAACCAAGACCGCATTCGCAGCTTTTATGCCGGTGCCGATTGTTTTTGCCTGCCGAGTTTTGCCGAGGGCATTCCAGTGGTGTTGATGGAGGCGATGGCGATGCAAATTCCGTGCGTCACCACCTGCATTACCGGCATCCCCGAACTCATCCGCGACAACGTGGACGGCTTGCTGGTGGCTCCATCTGACGTGGACGGTCTGGCAGCTGCGCTGTCCCGCCTGATGGACGATCCGGCGTTATGCATCCGCTTGGGGCTCGCCGGGCGAGAACGTGTGTCTTTGCACTATGACCTGACGCGCAACGTGCAGACGTTGGCAACGCTGTTCCAGTCGCGACTGTCAACCGAAACGGATCTCCTTACCCAGGAGTGAATTCGCGTTGGCAGTTGCGTGTGCGTGAACTGCCCCTGGTTAGCTGTGTGACCGGCGTCAGGTGTCTTGTCCGCCCGGCGGCAACCGGTGTGAAGCAGGCGTCCACATAAACGGATATTCGCCGCGGTGTATCAGCGCAAGGCGAACAGCGAGCTCACGCATTTCCGGCGAAAACTTGTTTGTTTTCTTCATCGCTCCATGTTTTCAACAGCAAGAGCCCCCCAAAACCAGGGGCGGTTTACTGCCGGTTGCTGCAAGCAATTGTCCGCGTCTGTCCAGACCCGCTTTTCTGCGCCATCGCAGCGGCGATCACCTGCATTGCCCAGCGTGTTCAGGTCGCATCGGCGAAAGCAGACGCGGTAAGTTCGAGCCGATCAACTCAGTACCGGCCGTCGACAGGTTTCTGGATTGCGTAAATCAACGCATTCAACTCAAATTTGTCGAACTGGCTGCGCGGCTAATACCGTTCGCATTTGATTTACAAACCCCGTTTAGAAGTACAACTGCGATGGTGTGACGTAGGCGTAAAAAAGCCCGCCCCGGTATTGAGCCGAGGCGGGCTGATTTACTTTGCGCAGGAGGCCGAGGCACCGAGG
>JAYUGJ010000081.1:0-10567 GCA_043738425.1 Burkholderiales bacterium | reverse complement strand
GCCATGCCACCCAGCAACATCGGCAGCAGCGAGCTGACCGCGGAGCCGACCGATGAATCGGATGCGCCGACCGCTTTGCCCAACATCGAAGCCAGGTCGGGCGTCACCGCGTTGCCCAACATGTCCAGAAGATTGATCGCCATGGTGTTTCCTTTTTGCTTTGGGTGGGCACCGAAAACGGTGCGTCAGAGATCGCGTCCATCGTAGCTGCGCGGTTGCCCGAAACGGCGAAAACCGCGCAGTCGATCACAAACCGGTCGCTGGCAACCGCAGCGGTTTACGCACCACGTTGCGCATCGAGGTCGGCAGTGCGGCATCGGCGTGGCGCGGTGCTGACGCAGCCGTCGCGTTTTGCGCCATGCTCGGCTGACCATGGCCCGCGCTCCCCGCCGTCTTCGCAGTCACCACCACCACCACGTCTATGTCGTGTTGCTGCGCGACGCGGTGTGGAACGAGCCTGCGTTTCGCAAAGCCAACCCCGACTACGCACTTGGCAAGCCGTTCGTCTATGTCGGCATGACCGGCCTCGACCCCGACCTGCGCTTTGATCGGCATATGGCCGACGTGCAGGCCAACCGCTTTGTGCGCGATTACGGCGAGCGGTTGCTGCCGCAGCTGTACGCGGTCTACAACCCGATGCCGTATTTGGCGGCATGCGACATGGAAATCGAGCTCGGCATCGCGCTGCGCGAAGCAGGCTACGGCGTGTGGCAAGCGTGACCGAGTCGCGGCTTACATGCTGCGCTGATCGGCCGGCAAACACTGCGCGCTCGAGGTGACCGCCGCACTGCGCGGCGTGTGGCTGAAACCGGCTGCGTTGAAGCAATTCAGGCCCCCACGCGGCCAGCCCAGTTCGATGCGCCACGCAAACCACGCGGTGCTGTGGTCGCAAGTTATCGATTCGCGGTCGATGCGGTCGATGCACATCGGTTGCAACGCGGCGCTGCAGGCGGCGTAGTCGAACGCCACGCGCAAATCGGTCACCTCGTGGAACACCAGATCGGCCGCGACGACCTTGAAGTCGAAGCCGCCCAGGCGGTCGGGCAACCAGCTTTCTAGGTGGTCGATGTCGAGCAGCAATTGGCCGTGAATGCCGTCGCTGCCCTCCTCGATGCGCAGCGCGTGGATGGCGTTGTCGGGCCAGCACATGGTGTCGAAGTCGTGCGTGGCGCGCGGTGCAGGCGGCGCGGATTGCAAGGGCAGCGCGGACTGCGCTTCGGCGATAAGCCAATCGAGAAAATCCGCATCCGCCCCATCCGCCGCATCCACCGCAAACGGCGCTGCGCAGCTCCGCACATGGCCTAGTTGTTGCGCGGCCGTCATGGCGTGCCACCAGCGGCTGGCCGCATCTTTTTTGAGCTGCGCGCGCTGCACCGGCAGCACCGCGTTGGCAGGCAGTGAATTGATCCAGCGGTGGTGCGCCTCGACCGCCGCCGTGTCGCCTTGTGGTTGGTGCCAGCGCCGCATCGCATCGGCGAGGTTCGTGGCGAGCGCGTGTACCCGTGGGCTGCCCCAGAGGGCTGCGTCGCTCGGTGCGGCTTGAAACTTGGCCTCGGCCACCACGCGCCACAGCGCCTGCAACTCGGCTGGATCTGCCACCGTGAAAAGCCGCGGGTGGGTGGGGCGCATGCAAGTCCTGAAGCTACCAAAGTCGTTGGCTCAGCCTCAACTATTCGCCACCGTGATCGCGCACGGTTGACACACCCAGCGAGCGGTGTCGAGCGTGAGGCGTTGTGTGCAATTAGGGCAGTGGGTGAGGCGCACGAAGTCGGCCTTGCCGATGTGCTGGAACCAATACAAATACGTGCGACGTACGTCGTTCAACGCGCGCACCATCGCAAACGAACGTGGGTTGAGCACGCTGTGCGGATCCTCCAGCGCGGCCCGCGCAAAGGCTTCGAACTCGGCGCTGTCGAGCCACAGGTAATAGACGCAGTATTGAAAGCTGCGCCATCTGGCGAGCTGCTCCGCCAGTGCACTCGGGTAGCCAATGCGCTCGGGCGGCACCTCGCGCGCGCAGTCGAAACAGGCGATCGGGTTCGCGCTCAAGTGCTCTTGCGGCATCAGGTCGGGTGTGCCGGCGCAGTGGCACAGCTCGTCGGCTGGCGTGGCGCGCATCGGCCGCAGCCGCCGGTAATCATCGTCGCCGAGGTCCGCACGGTCGGGGTGTCGGGGGTCGGTCACACTGGCAAGTCTCCGCGCTCTGGGTTGCGGTTTTTACAAGCCGTCCTGGCGCGCTGACAGCCAATCGTGGAAGCGGCGTTTCGCGGCCGGCACGTCACTCGGCGATGCGAAAAACAAATCTGCACCGCCGTCGTAGGGCGCGTATGCCGTGCCGCGCTGCAGGTTGGCCCACAGCAGGCCGGCGGTGGCTTCTTCGGCCACCGCGAGGATGAGCGCATCGTGCGCGCCGGGGTGCCAGGTGGTTTGTGCCGAAAAAAAATGCGCCACGACGTCGTCGCCCTCACCACGAAATGCCAACGCCGGCAGCTGGGCAAAGTGCAGCCCGCTGGCGCTGAGTGCGGCGGGTGCGTGCGGTGCGTGCGGTGCGCGCGCGGGGTCGGTCAGGTCGGCACCATCGGCGCGGTGGCTGTAGCGGGCAGCGAACAAGATGCAATCGGCCGCGGCCCCCAACACGGCGGTGGCTGCTGCGTGGTGGCGGCGGCAAATTTCGCGGCGTTCGGCGTCGCCCTCGGCACCCGCGCTCGGGTAGCGCTTGGACTGCGGCAGGCTGTGGATGCGCAACCAGCGCGTGGCGTGCGCAGCGCGGCAGCGGTGACCGATTGGCGGCGTGGTGCCAAAGGCGGCGCGCCACAGCGCGGTGATCTGCTCAGCAGCCAGGTGGTGCGCCGTCATGGGCCATTCGGTCGAGCAGCGGTCGTGCTGCGCTGTGCCATGACTCGGTGTGTTCGCGGTATCGGCTGCAGCAGCGCTTCAACGACTCGGTGGCCAGCGGCCCATCATGCGGCGGTCGGTGCCGTCGTTGGCGTTCTTGCCAGCGCCTGAGCCGCTGGGGTCGTTGCGGCTCCCATTGCCATTGCCATTGCCGTACCCGCCACTGCCGTTCATTTCCGCACGGTCATTGCCCGGGCCGTCCAGCTCCGGGTTGGCTGCGCCTCGGCCACCGGCGTCTGGGTTGCGGCGGTTGCCAGCGGCACGGGTCGGCCGCCCGCCGTCGTCTCGGCCACCTGCCTGGCCCTGTCCTAGTCCCCGTCCTTGTCCCTGTCCCTGTCCCTGTTCAGCGCTGGGCTCATCGCGGCCGGCGCGTTGCATGTCGGCGTAGTTGCGGTCGATCATGGCCGGCGAATAACCGGTCGGTGTTTTTCGTCCGAACACCATGAAGGGCACGCCGCGGCCGCCGAGTCGTTGGTATTCCTTGTTGTATTCGGCGTTTCGCTCGACATCGCGCTCGACGAACGGAATGCCTTTGCTCTGCATATAGGCCGCGGCTTGTTTGCTGGGCGGGCACGACGCGGTGCGGTACAGCACCACGCTGCCGTCGGCACCGGCAGGTGCTTGCATGTCGCCCGTCAGGCTGCCGAACCTGGGTGTCGATACCGAGCGGATCGTCTCGATGATTTCCTGCACATTGCCCGGCTGGCCGATGCCGATTTGGCCGCCCATCGGTGCCGCGGGATGCCCGCCGCCGCCCCCGTTGCGCAGCAGATCGTGCAGGTCCTGCGCGTGGGCGGCGGGGGCCCCACAAATAAACCAACCAGCTGCCGCGAACGATGCGAACGACGCAAACGGTGCACAGAAAAAACGTTTCATGCGGGTCTCCGTGAAATCAGTAGGCGTTGAGTTGAAGCTGAGGCTGATAGATCGCAGTGCTCAAGCCAGTGGCACATACCGACCAACCTTGGCGCGCAGCAACGCCACCAGTTCGGGCTGCATGACGCGGTGGTCGTCTTTGATGTTCAGCACCGTGATGCGTTTGCCCGCCAAGTGTTGCGCGAAGGAAGCGGCCATCTTCAATTGGTGCGCTTGCTCCATCACGACGATGTGGTCGGCCCAAGCAATCAACTCGGGCGTGAGCGGGTGGTCGGCGTCGTGGCTGACGCCGGCCGAGGCGGTTTCCAGCCCCGGCACCTCCGCAAACACCTGCTCGGCGGTCGGGCTGCGCCAGCGGTTCTTGCTGCACACAAACGGCACACAAACGGCACACAAACAGTGCGCGGGTCATCGCGCGCGGGCCGAACCCATGGATCGGCATGCGTTCACACCGCCTGCCAAACCACGCTGGCCAGTGACCAGTCGTCACACGCACCGCACTGCGAAAAACAGGCGCGCCGACGCAACGTCGTGTTATCCGTCGCCATCAAACGCTGGCCGATCAGTTGCTTGAGCTGTTGACGCCGTACGCGGTCGGGATCCAACGCCCGATGCGATGCGAGTGGCGTCAGATGCTGCTGAAATGCCGCTCGCCAGCGCAACCAAATGGCCCAGTCTTCCAGCGCCAGCGCGAGCAATGCGTCGTTGATTGGGCTAAGCATAAAAATGTCGGAATAGTCGTCGAGATCGACGTCGAACACCGCGTGGTAGTTGTGCGCCGCGCCGTTGAACAGCGCGATGCCGCAGCGCGGGCCGTCATGGAAATCGGTGATGGTCAGCACCCGCTCGGGTCTGGTCGCTGGCGTCGGTTGCAGCGCCGCGGCCGGCCTGATCAGCGCTGCCATGGCGGGGGCGCAACCGCCATCGCGCGGTCGATCAACGTGGCTGCACCAACAGCCGATCGACCCAGCCTTCGCCTTTCGGCGAATTCACCAGCAGCATGCCGTCGCGCTCGCTGCCCATGAAAACAAAGTCGTCTTTTTTCTCCAGCTTCATCACCTCGCCGCCACTGCGGTCGCTGTGCCGATAGACCCGCACGCCATCCATCTTGCTGGCCATCATGTCGCCCGCGCGGAACGCCCCCACGGTGACTGCAGCACCCGCACCCGCACCGGCACCGGCACCGGCACCGCCAACGGTGAAGGGGTCGGTCGGGTTGCCGCCACCGCGCGGGTTGGGCCGTGGCTCGTTGCGGTTGTCCGGCTTGCGGTCATCGGCGGGCAGTGCGGCTGCCGGCCGGTCGATGGTCAGACGCCCGTCTTGGTTGCCGCGTTGAAATTCGGCGTACTGCGCATCGATCATTTCACCCGAGTAGCCCGACACGGTTTTGCGGCCGAACACCATCAGCGGCACACCGGTACCGCCGAGCTTGATGTACTCGTCTTTGTGGTCGGGGTGGCTGCCGATATCGCGTTCGATGAACGCAATTTTTCGTTTGCGCAGGTGCGACACGGCTTTCTTGCACGGGCTGCACGAACCGGTGCGGTAAATGATCACCTGGTCACGCGCCTCGGCGGGTAGCCGTACATGCTTCGGCAGCGTGCCGACGCTCGGCTCACTGACCGTGCCGAACACGGCCATCGAGTTGCCGACGCTGCCAGCGCCAGAGCCAGCGCCGGTGCTGGTGCCGGCATCGGTGCTGCTGGCCGCGGCCGGTGCTTTGCCGGTGGCGCGGCGCAGCAGGTCTTGCAGGTCTTCGGCATGCGCGTGGGTGTATGCGCTCGAGGCCGCGGCAACCGCCAGCAGGCAGGCAACAACATGTTTTCTCATCGGGACACTCCGGTGGTTGAACGCAGAAGATACCAACCCGTCGCCCGGCTGTCGATGCGGGTGGGTGCGGCGGCCGGCGTCGTCAGCGCATCGGCTGCGGCGGGGTCAACGCCCCGCCCGCTTGGCCACGTTCAGCAAGGTCTCGGTCACCAGCTCGGCAAGCACCGGTTCGGATTCAGTGCGCATGTCCTCGGCCATGGCGGCGAGTTTTTTGGATGAGGTGCTGGCATACGGCGACTGGCGACCGGCATTGGCCAGCGACACCAGTTCCTCGGAGTTGAAATTTTTCGCGTACGCGGCGGCCAGGTTTTGATTCCAACGCGGCTGGTAGCGGTAGACCAGCACACCGACCTCGCGCTTGACCTCGGCCTTCGCCGCGGCCGTGCCGAGCTTGGTGGCCAGCGTGGCGAACGTCGGCGTGCGTACCGCCATCGCCACTGCCAGCGGCCCGAGGTTGCCGCCCATGTGCTGGCGCTTCACCAGGTCGGCGGCGGCGTCTTCCACCGTCGGGTCGGCGTGGCTGGCCATGCAACACAGGGCCAAAGCGCACACCGCAACACCACGTGCGGCGGCGGTGGGGTGGAAGTTCATAGGGTCAGTGCGCTCAGAGCGTGGGATTTTTTTCGGGCGTGAACGAAAGACGCTCACGCTCTCAGTGGTCCATCACCGCGGCCAGTGCGACGGCGGTGGCTTCGACGTTCGACGAGTTGAGCCCGGCCACGCACATGCGCCCGGAGCGCAGCAGGTACACCGCATGGTCCTCGCGCAGCCGTTCGGCCTGCGCGCTGGTCAGTCCGGTGTAGCTGAACATGCCGCGTTGCGTCACGAAGTAGTCGAGGTTGCGGCCGGGCAGCTTGGCGCTGAGCACCGCGTGCAGCCGCTGCCGCATCGCGTGGATGCGCACGCGCATCGCATCGAGCTCGGCCGACCACCGCGCGCGCAGCGCAGGCGTTTGCAACACGCGGGCAACGATTTGACCGCCGTGGGTCGGCGGGCTGCTGTAGTTCTTGCGCACGGTGGCGCGCATTTGGCCGAGCACCAACTCGGCTTCAGCCGCGGTCGGGCAGACCACGCTCAACGCGCCGCAGCGCTCACCGTAAAGCGAGAAGCTTTTGGAGAACGAGCTGGCGCAAAAAAACGCGACACCGGCGTCGGCCAGCGCCCGAATGGCCGCCGCATCGGCATCGATGCCATCGCCGAAACCCTGGTACGCGATGTCGACATACGGAATCAGTTGGCGCGCCTGAATCACCGGAATCAAGGCGGCCCATTGCGCCGGGGTCAGGTCTACACCGGTCGGGTTGTGGCAGCACGCATGCAGCAGCAAGATGCTGTGCGCGGGCAACTGGACCCAGGCTGCCAGCATCGCGTCGAACTGCAAACCACCGCTGGCGCGGTCGTAGTACGGATAGGTGTGCACGTTGAAGCCGGCGCCCTCGAACATCGCGCGGTGGTTGTCCCAGGTCGGGTCGCTGACCCACACGTTCGAGGTCGGGAAAAAGCGTTTCAAAAAATCCGCACCGACCTTCAAGCCGCCCGAGCCACCGATGGTCTGCACTGTGGCGATGCGACTGCTGGTAACTGCCTCATGGGTTGCGCCGAACAGCAGGTGCTGCACCGCAACGCGGTAGTTGGCCGCGCCTTCCATCGGCTGGTACGGCTTGGCACCGATGCTGTGCAGCATTGCGCCTTCGGCTTCGCGCACCGCGCCCATCACCGGCAGGCGGCCCGCGTCGTCGAAGTAAATGCCGATCGACAGGTTGATCTTGTGCGCGCGCGCATCGCGGCCGAAGGCCTCGTTCAACGTCAGGATCGGGTCGCCTGCGTAGGGTTCTATGTGTTCGAACATGGGGTGGGAATACGAAAAATCAGCTCACGCCAACAGTGCGGCTTCGATGTCGGCGGTGATCGACGCCGGCGTGTCGGTCGAGGCGTAGCGCTTGATGACCTGGCCATTGCGGCCGACCAAAAACTTGGTGAAGTTCCACTTGATGGCTTTGGTGCCGAGCACGCCGGGTGCTTCGGCTGTGAGCCACTTCCAAAGCGGGTGCGCGGCGGATCCATTGACTTCGATCTTGCGCATCATCGGAAAGGTGACCTGATATTTCCGTTCGCAAAACGCGCTGATCTCGGTGTCGCTGCCGGGGTCTTGTGAGCCGAACTGATTGCATGGAAACCCGATCACGGTGAGGCCGCGTTCACCGTATGTTTTCCACAAGCTCTCCAAGCCCGCGAATTGCGGTGTGAAGCCGCAGGCGCTGGCCGTGTTGACGATCAGCAGTACGCAGCCACGTTGTGCCGACAGCGGGCTGGCGGTGCCGTCGATCGAGGTGGCTTCGAAGTCGTAGATGCTGGCGGCTGATGCGGTCATGAAAGTACTCCTGGTGACCTGTCGCCGCAGTCACGGTGCGTGGCTGGAAGCGAGGCCGCGATCGTATCGCCAGCGGGCGTGGCAACGCATGCGTAAGGCGACGCCTTTGCATCGGCAGCGCCATGCGCGTCAGACAGATTTTTCACGCGCGGCCCACACTGCGGCGACCGCGATCAACAAACCACCGCACAACAGCGGCACGGTGATGAGCCCGGCACCCCACAGCGCGGACGACAGCGCAGCAAACAGCAGCTCGCTCAGCATCAGCACCGAGGTCACCTGTGCGGGCAGCCGCGACGCGCCGAACTGCAACGCCAGATTGCTGACTAAAAACAGCGCGCTCATCAGCAGCGCCAGCGCCCACAGCCACGCCGGTTTGGCCAGCAGCGCCGTGCTCCAGTCGCCGTGCGCAGTTTCCAGCGGCCACGGCACCAGCTGCTGCAGGCTCAGCCACAGCGCGAGCACCCCGGCCACCAGCGCGCCGCCTACGAACATCGCCAACACGCGACCCGCTTCTGGCTGGTGGGCCGCGCGTTTGAGCAGCACGTTGTTCAGCGCAAACGCGAAGCCGCCGAACAACCCCAAGCCATCGGCCAACGATTGCGGCAGCGGCAACGCGGCCCAGCCGCTGGCTGCGCCAGTGCTGCCCTCGGGTTGCAACACGATGGCTGCGCCGAGCAATGCCAACACCACACGTGCGCCGCCGGCGCGCGTCAGCGGCTCGTTCAACAGCCAGCGGGCCAGCAGCACCGACCACAGCGGCATCAAATAAAACAGCAACACCACGCGCACCACATCGCCGATCACGCTGGCCCAGTTGAATGCCGCGTTGGTCGATCCGGCTGCCAGCATCAGCAGCCACAACGTGGGTTCGCGCAGCAACTGGCGCAGCGCTGCGGGCCGCACCGCGATGACCACCAGCACCGCAGGCAGGTAAACGATGACGGTGGCCCACAACGGATGCACGCCGTGCGCCTGCAGTTGCCGAAACGGCCACCACGACAGCCCCCACACCAACGCGTTGAACAACAGCGCCAGTGCGGCTTGGCGGTCGACTGCGGTGGCCGCGGTGCGGGCCGCGCTGCCGACGGTGGGGTCGCGCTTCAGTGCTGGTCGCTGCGCGCCAGCGCCAGCAGGTGGTCGACTTCGGTTTTATGCTGCACGCAGTTGCGCTGGTGCCAGCGGCGTATCAGCCACATCGCACCGGCCACCACGACGCCGATGACGCCGATGGCCTGGTAGGCCGACATGCCCATCCGCGTCACTGCGGTGTACAGCGCGCCGAGTCCCAGGATGCAGGCCTGCTCGTTGAAGTTTTGCACCGCGATCGAGCGCCCCGCGCCCATCAGGTTGTGGCCGCGGTGTTGCAGCAGCGCGTTCATCGGCACCACCAAAAACCCACCCAGCGCGCCGAGCACGATCAAAAACGGCACCGCCACGCCCGCGCTGCTGATGAAGTTCATGCCGAGCAGCAGCAAGCCCATCGCGATGCCCAGCGGTATCACCGCCGGCGCGTGGTCGAGCCGCATGCGCAGCGACGCCGCTATCGCACCGGCCGCAGTGCCAATAGCCACCACGCCGACCAGCGACGATGCGCGCGTGGTGTCGTAACCCAATGCCACCGCCGCCCAGGCCAGCACGATGTAGCGCAGGTTGCCCGACACGCCCCAAAACAAGGTGGTGGTGGCCAGCGAAATTTGCCCCAGCTTGTCGTGCCACAGCCGCGAGTTGCAGTGGTGGAAGTCGCGTACCAGGCCGCTGATGCCGTGCGCCAGCGGCTGCAACGGCGCGTCGGTGCGCGGTATGCGCAAATTGAATGCGGCCGCCACCGCATACAACATCACCATCGATGCAATGGCGGCTTCGGCAGCGGTGTCGATGCCGGTGTCGATGAGCGGAAAGTCGAAGGCGAGCAGGTAGCCGGAGACCCGGCTGCCGACCAGTTGGCCACCCAGTACAACGCCGAAGATGATCGACAAAATCGTCAACCCTTCAATCCAGCCGTTGGCCTTGACCAACTGCGAGTTCGGCAGCAGCTCGGTCAGGATGCCGTACTTGGCGGGCGAGTAGGCCGCGGCACCGAGCCCCACGACCGCGTACGCGAGCAGCGGATGCACGTTGAACAGCATCAGCGCGCAGCCGGCCACTTTGATGATGTTGGTGATGAACATCACGCGGCCCTTCGGCATCGAGTCGGCGAACGCGCCGACGTACCATGCGAAGATCACGTACGAGACGACGAAGAACAGCTTGGGCAGCGGCTCCATCCACTGCGGCTCGTTGAGCGTGCGCAAGGCGGCGATCACCACGACCCACAGCATGTTGTCGGCGAGCGAGGAGAAAAACTGCGCCGCCATAATGACGTAGAAACCGCGTTTCATCGGTATTTTTCGCGCTCCTTTGGCGTCGCGCCGAGCTCGCGGAACAGGTTGCTCGACGACGCGCTGGCAGCGTTCTGTATAATCGTGCAACGAGTATATAACAGACCCGTTGCAGCGCTTCCGGTGGCACGTTGCAGCGGCCATAGCGGCAACAGGGCCTGTCGACGGGCGCCAATGATTCCCGCCTTCCATCCTGCAGCGCGTCCGCTCAAGG
>JAYUGJ010000080.1:0-32310 GCA_043738425.1 Burkholderiales bacterium | reverse complement strand
CGGCAAGTTTGCCGACGGCAAGGTGATGTTGGTCAAGGGTGAGCGCTTCGTGCTGGACGCCGCCCGCACCGAGCCGGGTGCACTGGACGGCGTGGGCCTGGACTACAAAGAGCTGCCGCGCGATGTGAAGCCCGGCGACACCTTGCTGCTCAACGACGGCCTGATCGTGTTGACAGTGGAGGCGGTGCGCGGCGAGCAGGTCCACACGCTGGTCAAGATCGGCGGTGAGCTGAGCAACAACAAGGGCATCAACAAGCAGGGCGGCGGCCTGACCGCGCCGGCCCTGACCGGCAAGGACATGGAGGACATCAAGACCGCGATGGCCTTCCAGGCCGACTATTTGGCGGTGAGCTTCCCCAAGAACGCCACCGACATGGAGATGGCGCGCCAGCTGGCCAATGTGGCCGGCGAGCCTTACCGCCACAAGCCGGCCATGATCGCCAAGATCGAGCGCAGCGAGGCCATCCCCAACCTCGAAGCCATCCTGCGCGCCAGCGACGGCATCATGGTGGCGCGCGGCGATCTGGCGGTCGAGGTGGGCAATGCCACCGTGCCGGCGCTGCAGAAGAAGATGATCCGCATGGCGCGCGCGCTGGACAAGATCGCCATCACCGCCACCCAGATGATGGAGAGCATGATCGTCAACCCGGTGCCCACCCGGGCCGAAGTGAGCGATGTGGCCAATGCGGTGCTGGACGGCACCGACGCGGTGATGCTGTCGGCCGAGACGGCGGCCGGCAAGTACCCGGTCGAAACCGTGGAGCAGATGGCCGCGATCGCGCTGGAGGCCGAGCGCGCCGAGGAAGTGACGCTGAAGGACGACTTCATGCAGCGGCACTTCGGCCGCATCGACCAGAGCATCGCCATGGGGGCGCTGTTCACCGCCCACCACCTGGGCTGCAAGGCCATCATCGCGCTGACCGAAAGCGGCTCGACTGCGCTGTGGATGAGCCGTCACAACATCCGGGTGCCGATCTTCGGCCTGACCCACAAGCACAATTCCGAGCGCCGCATGTCGCTGTACCGCAATGTCCAGCCCATCCTGATGCCCACCCACAACGACCGCGACACCGCGCTGGCCGAAGCCGAGCAGGTGCTGATCGAGCGCGGCGTATTGATGCCTGGCGACACCTATGCCATCACCTGCGGCGAGCCGATGGGCTACCCCGGCGGCACCAATATGCTCAAGGTCTGCCGGGTGGCCTGACGCCGGGCGCTGCTGGCGTATCGCCGGCAGGCTGCAATGGCGCACGCGCAGCGGGCGAGTACCGTGCAGCAAGCATGCGTGGCAACAGGGCCGGCCCGTACAATCCCGGGCCGGTTACAACGCGGTTTCAGGCTCTCGCGGCCCTTGGCCACGCCGGGCTGATAACGCGCCAGCAGTGCCTTTTCACCCTCACCCCCAAGCAGGATCTGCCATGCCTCTCGTCTCGATGCGCCAATTGCTGGACCATGCCGCTGAAAACAGCTACGGCATCCCGGCCTTTAACGTCAACAACCTGGAGCAGGTGCAGGCCGTGATGAGCGCGGCCGCCGAGGTCGACGCCCCGGTGATCCTGCAGGCCAGTGCCGGTGCCCGCAAGTACGCCGGCGAGCACTTCATCAAGCACCTGATCCAGGCCGCCACCGAGGCCTACCCCAACGTGCCCTTGGTGATGCACCAGGACCACGGCCAGAGCCCGGCGGTCTGCCAGGGCGCGATCGACCTGGGCTTCAGCTCGGTGATGATGGACGGCTCCCTGGCCGCCGACGGCAAGACCATCGCCAGCTATGACTACAACGTCGACGTGACACGCGCGGTGGTGGACATGGCCCACAAGCTGGGCGTTACGGTCGAGGGCGAGCTGGGTTGTCTGGGTTCACTGGAGACCATGAAGGGCGACAAGGAAGACGGCCACGGCACCGACTCGACGATGACGATGGAGCAGCTGCTGACCGACCCGGAAGAAGCCGCCGATTTCGTCAAACGCACGCAGCTCGATGCGCTGGCGATTGCCATCGGCACCAGCCACGGCGCGTACAAATTCACCCGCAAGCCCACCGGCGATATCTTGGCGATTGGCCGCATCAAGGAAATCCACCGGCGCATTCCGAACACGCACTTGGTGATGCACGGCAGCTCCAGCGTGCCGCAGGAGTTGCTGGCGGTGATACGTGAATTCGGCGGCGACATGAAGGAAACCTACGGCGTGCCGGTCAGCGAAATTCAAGAAGCGATCAAGTTCGGTGTGCGCAAGATCAACATCGACACCGATGTGCGTTTGGCGATGACCGCCGCAGTGCGCAAATACCTGATGCAAAACCCGGACAAGTTCGACCCGCGCGACTACCTGAAACCGGCGCGCGAGGCGGCCAAGCAAATTTGCAAACAGCGTTACCTTGAGTTCAACTGCGAAGGCCAGGCCGCGAAGATCAAGCCGCAAACGCTGGCAGTGATTGCCGCGCGGTATGCGAAGGGCGAGTTGGCGCAAACCGTTGTTTGATGTTTTGCAACAAAAGCAACCGATGACCACACCGCTGCTCGAAAGCCGACTGCATTCGCTGCCGCTGCTGGCGCGCGGCAAGGTTCGTGACAACTACGCGGTCGGCGGTGACCGCTTGCTGATGATCGCCAGCGACCGGCTCAGCGCGTTCGATGTGGTGCTCGGTGAGCCGATTCCTGGCAAAGGCCAGCTGCTCACCGAGATGGCGCTGTTTTGGTTCGACCGCTTGCATGCCATCGTGCCGAATCACCTGACCGGCGACGCGCCCGAAAGCGTGGTCGCCGCGGATGAGCGTGCACAAGTCGCGGGCCGATCGATGTTGGTGAAACGCCTGACCCCGCTGCCGGTCGAAGCGGTAGTGCGTGGCTATTTGGCTGGCAGCGGCTGGAAGGAATACCGACACCACCAAACCGTGTGCGGTGTCGCGTTACCTGCGGGTTTGGTCAACGCTTCGAAGCTCGCGCAGCCGATTTTCACGCCGGCCACCAAGGCCGAAATGGGCGACCACGACGAGAACATTTCGTTCGACCGCATGGTGCAAATCATCGGCGCGCCGTTGGCCGCGCAGGTGCGCGAGGCGGCACTCGCGCTGTATGTCAGCGCCGCCGAATTCGCGCTGACCAAGGGCATCATCATTGCCGACACGAAGTTTGAATTCGGCCTCGATGCCGACGGCACGCTGACGCTGATGGACGAAGTGCTGACGCCCGACTCGTCGCGTTTTTGGCCGCTGGAAGGCTACGCAGATGCGTTCAAGGCCGGCTTGAATCCGCCCAGCTACGACAAGCAATTCGTGCGCGACTGGCTCGACCAAGCGGTGGTCGATGGCCAGCCGTGGAACAAACAAGCGCCTGCGCCTGCGCTGCCGCCATCGGTCATTGATGCCACTGCCGCCAAGTACCGCGACGCGCTGCAGCGGCTGACCGCTTAACCGCTTGACGGCGTGAACCCACATTGAGCTGCCGATGAGCGCGGACAAAAAAGTGCCCCAGTCGCCGATGCTGACCCGGCTCGATGCGGCATTGGCCGCGGCGCGACATCCGGTGGACGTGGCGTGCGCTCGGGCCGAACGCGCCGGTTACCTCGCGCGGCAGGGTTTACTGGACAACGCGCGCGCTGAGTTGGTGCTGTTGCGCAACCAATTTTCAGGTGCCGCGGTGGCGGTGGTCACGGTGTGGACCTGCATCGTCGAGGCATGGATCGAGTTCTACGACGGTCGCGAAGCGGTAGCGGTCGACAAGCTGCAGCGCGCCTATGCGCTGAGCGCCGCATCGAAGTTGACGCCTTTGCACGCACTCAGTGCCGCGTGGCTGGGCTTTATCAGCTACCACAACGACGACTTCCAGGACATGGAAAAGTACCTGACGGTGGCGCTGCGTTCAGCCGATCCCCAGCACCATTTGACGCAGGCGCGTATCGCCATCATCGCGGCCGGTGCCTACCACTGGGCGATGCGGCTGGACCTGGCGCAGCCCTGGTACGCGAAAGCGCGCGATCACGCGCTGGCCGAGTCCGACGACGCTACCCTGAGCGTGGTCACCTTCACCATGGCCGCGCATTGCACCAACCATGCCTCACGTGCATCGATATTCGGCAGCGAAGACACCGACGAAATCCGCAAGGCGCAGGCGTGGCTGGATGCCTCGTTCAACCTGGACCACCGGTTGGGGGCCGCGCCCAAAGATGCCTACGGCCATACCTTCCGTGCACTGCTGTGTTCGGCCCAACAGCACTACGCGCAGGCGTTGGCCGAGTACGAGGCGCATCTGGATGACGCCGATCGCCAGGGCGCGCTGCACATGCGAGCCGTGCATTTGGCCGACCAGGCGTGGTGCCGTTTTCACACCGGCCAGGCCGAGGCCGCACGCGCCGACGCGTTGGCTGCGGCGGCGTTGATCAATCCCGGCATGTTCATTGAAGACATCGCGGTCGCTTCGGGTCGGCTGGAGCAGGTCTTCAGCGCGCTGGGGGACACCGATTCGGCACTGCACCACCGGCAGCAGGCGCGCGATTACTGGTCGCGCCATTTGGTCATGCGGCGTGCATTGCTCGACCACTTGAACGGTGCGATTGCGGCCGCGTCGGCGGCTTGATCCGCGCGCATTCGGCCGCGCTGCAAGGCTCAGTTCAGCCGCTGCGCACCTTGGCTGCTGCGCGCACCGCGGGCTGTCAAAACAACGCCATGCTCAGCTTGCGACGGTACTGATCGACCAGCGGATCGGCTGGAGCGGCGCTGATTTTCCCAGCCAGTTCCAGCGTGCCTTTTGGTGCGGCCGCCTCGGTTTTGGCCGCGACCGGTTTGCGCATCACCTCCAAAACCGCCACGTAGGTCTTGCGCGCCAGCTCGCCATTCCAGGCTTTGTCGCGCATCACGATGTCCAGCAACTCGTCCATCGCATCGGTAAACCGGTGCGCCGCAAAGTGCCGTTGTGCGAGTTCGAAGCGCGCATCGAAGTCGCGTTTGTTGGTGGCGATTGCGGCAGCCAACGTATCGGGTGTGCGCAGCGCGGGCGATTTTTCACAGGCGTCCAGCCAGTGCCCATACGCCACCAACCGTGCATCGGGCACCACCTGTGCGACCACCGGCGCATACGCGGCACGCGCTTCTTCGATCCGGCCATCGGTGAGCAACGCGCGCAGCACATCGGCGCGGGCGCTGTCGTTGGCCGGGTTGGCGGCGAGCGTGGCTTGCAGCTTGTCGATGGCGCTGGTGGTGTCGCCGTTGGCCAGCATCTCGGCGGCGGCGTCGACCTCTTCTGCCGACTCCACTTCTGCGGGGGTGGGCACGTGCTTGTCGAGAAACTGGCGAATCTCGACCTCGGGCAATGCGCCGACAAAACCATCGACCGGTTGACCGCCTTTGAACAGCACACAAAACGGGATGCTGCGCACGCCGAACATTTGCGATAACTGGGCCGCGACTTCGGGCTCGACGTCGGAATTCAACTTGGCCAGCGTGAAGCGGCCGGCGTAGCTGACTTCGAGTTTTTCGAGTACCGGACCCAACGCCTTGCACGGCGCGCACCACGGGGCCCAAATGTCGAGCAGGACGGGGGCGGCGAGCGATGCCTGGATCAGGTCCGCTTCCAAATTAGCGCTGGTGATGTCGATCATGTCGGTGGTCTGCGGTGCATTGAGGAAGGGGTGCAGCGGACCGGTGGGCAGCGCATGGCCGCCTACAATTCGATCCTTCAAAAAAGCGGAGCAAGGTGATGAACGCACCTGCGGTGGTGGGTGCGGTGGTCGGTGTGGTGATGGGTTCCAGCAGCGACTGGGAAACCATGCAATCAGCCACCCAGATTCTCACCGAGTTTGGCATCCCCTTCGAGGCCCGCGTCGTCTCGGCGCACCGCATGCCGGACGACTTGTTCGCCTTTGCCGAATCGGCCGCGCTGCGGGGCCTGAAAGCCATCATCGCGGGTGCCGGCGGCGCGGCGCACCTGCCCGGCATGTTGGCCGCTAAAACCACCGTGCCGGTACTCGGCGTGCCGGTGGCCAGCCGCCACCTGCAGGGCGTGGATTCGCTGTACTCCATCGTCCAAATGCCCAAAGGCATACCGGTGGCCACGTTCGCGATCGGGCCTGCAGGTGCGGCCAACGCAGCGTTGTTCGTGGTGGCGATGTTGGCGCTGTCGGATGCGGCCTTGCGCGGCCGACTGGACGCATTTCGCGCGCGGCAAACCGACGCGGCCCGCGCGATGACTAAAGACCTGACATGAGCGGTGGGATGACGCCCAAGATGACGCTGGTCGGCGATTCAAACCCGGTGCCCGGCATCGCCGAGCGAGTGTTCATGAGTACGCCCTTCATCGCGCCAGGCGCGACGCTGGGCGTGGTGGGCGGCGGCCAACTCGGTCGCATGTTTGTGCACGCGGCGCAGCAGATGGGCTACCTCACGGCGGTGCTGGATGCCGATCCTGCGAGTCCGGCCGGGCTGGTGGCGCACCACCACATCCAGACCGATTACCTCGACGCGCAGGGGCTTGCGCAATTGATGCAGTGCAGTGCGGCCATCACCACCGAGTTTGAAAACGTGCCGGCTGCGGCGTTGCAAACCTTGGCCGGCGAGCGGCCGGTGGCACCGCGCGCCGAGGCGGTGGCGGTGTGCCAAGACCGGGCTGCAGAAAAACGCCACTTTGCGCGCTGCGATGTGCCCTCGGCGCCGTACGCGCTGATTGAAACTGCTGCGCAGCTCGATGCGGTGCCTGCACAGTTGCTGCCCGGCATTTTGAAAACCAGCCGGCTCGGCTACGACGGCAAAGGCCAGGCACGGGTGGCGACGCGGGCCGAGCTGGCAGCGGCATGGCAGTCGCTCGGGCGTGTCTCGTGCGTGCTGGAGCAGCAGCTGCCGCTGGCGCATGAGGTCAGCGTGATCGTGGCGCGCAGCGTGGCGGGCCATGTGGTGCATTTCCCGGTGCAGCACAACTTGCACCGGGACGGCGTGTTGGCCGTCACCGAAGTGCCCGCCGCGTCGGTGGCTGCCGCACTGCAACAGCGCGCCATCGATGCGGCCGAACGGGTCGCCGAGTCGCTCGATTATGTCGGCGTGCTGTGTGTTGAGTTTTTTGTGCTGCAAGACGGCAGCCTGGTGGCCAACGAAATGGCACCGCGACCCCACAACTCGGGCCACTACACCATCGACGCCTGCGACGTCTCGCAGTTCGAGTTGCAGGTGCGCACGATGACCGGCGCACCGCTGGTCGCGCCACGCCTGCATTCGCCGGCGGTGATGTTGAACCTGCTCGGTGACTTGTGGTTTGCGTCGATTGCAGACCTGACCCCGCGTGAGCCCGATTGGGCACAGGTGCTGGCGCTGCCGGGGGTGCACCTGCACCTGTACGGCAAGACCACGCCACGCCGCGGCCGCAAGATGGGCCACCTGACGGTCACTGCCGCCAGCGCGGCGGCGGCGCGTGCAGTGGCGCGGCAAGTCGCCAGCCGACTCGGTATGCCCGCGTTTTGAACGCGCCGTGCAGGTGATGCCGGTGGCACCGCTGGACGGCGGTGATCCGGCCGTGGTGGCCGCTGCGGCGGCGGCATGGGTCGCGGGTGAGCTGGTCGCGTTTCCCACCGAAACCGTGTACGGCCTCGGCGCGCGTGCCGACGACGATGTGGCAGTGGCGCGTATTTTTTCGGCCAAGGGCCGGCCGCTCGACCACCCGCTGATAGTGCACCTGGCAGATGCCGATGCAGCCGGATTTTTTTGTCGCGAGTGGCCGCCATTAGCGCAACGTTTGGTGGCCGCGTTTTGGCCGGGGCCGCTGACCGTCATCGTGCCGCGCGCAGCGGGCATTGCACACGCCAGCGCGGCGGGTCAAGCGACGATCGGCTTGCGCTGCCCATCGCATCCGGTGGCGCAGGCGCTGTTGCGGGCTGCTGCAGCCCGCGGCGTGCCGGGTGTGGCGGCACCGAGCGCCAACCGCTTCGGTCGGCTCAGCCCGACCAGCGCTGCGCATGTGGTGGCCGACATGGGCGCGCTGTGTTGGGTGATCGATGGTGGGCCGTGCACGCTCGGCATCGAGTCGACCATCGTCGACTGTTCACGTGAACGCCCGGTGTTGTTGCGTCCGGGCACGCTGGCGCAGGCCGACATCGAGGCGGTGCTGGGCCGGCCGCTGGCCGCGCGCGATGCGGCCGCGCCGCGTGCGCCGGGCACGCTCGAGGCGCACTACGCACCGCGTGCGAGGTTGCGTTTGATGCCATCGGCCGCGCTGCAAGACGCGCTGGAATGTCTGGCCTCGACGCCGCCGGGCGCGGGCCCGCAGGCGCTGAGGCTGGCGGTATATTCGCGCCAGCCCGTACCGGCACACGGCGTTGCAACCCACCGCACCATGCCCGATTGCGCTGCCCGCGCTGCCCACGAGTTGTTCGCCGTGCTGCGCCAATTCGATGCGGCCGGTGCGCAATTGATTTGGGTGGAAGCACCGCCCGCTGGTGCCGACTGGGATGGCGTGCGAGACCGGCTGGCGCGTGCCGCAGCGGGTTGATCCAAGCGCTCTGTTTTTTCTACACACCGCATGCACGCCACCCCGGGTGGTGAACGTGCACCGCTGCATTTTTTCGTTGGGGAAACCGCATGAATGTCAATTTAGTTCGAGTCCAGCCGGCCCGGCTTCGCAGTGGCTTGGTGGCGCTGGCCAGCGTCGCAGTGTGGTTGCTGGCGTCGTGCGGCGGCGGCGGTGCCGACAATCAGGCGGTGAAATTCAAGCCGACGCGGCTGGTGGTGTTTGGCGACGAAACCAGCTTGCTGCTGCCGCCGTCGACGCCGACCGCCGTCGATGCGCGCAAATACGGCATCAACGGTTTCACCCAAGGCACGACGCCGGCGTTTTCGATTCCCGATTGCCGCGAGAACTTGTTGTGGGTGCAGCGTGTGGCGCTCGAATACGGCCTGGTGTTCGCGCAATGCAACCCGGACAACGCCAAGGTCACCGCGCTGATGCGCGCCTCGAACGGTGCCAAGGTGGCCGACGTGATCGCGTCGATCGATGCTTTTTTGGCGACCGACAAACTCGGCCGCAAAGACCTGGTGACGATTTTGGTCGGCACCCACGACGTGCTGGAGCTGTACGACAAGCTGCTTGCCGGTACGCTGACCGAAGCGGCGGCCACCGCCGAGGCAACCCGCCGCGGTGGCGCGCTGGCAGCGCAATTCGATCGCGTTACCAACAAATCGGACACCGCAGGGCGCGCGTTGTATATGCCGATTCCAGATGTCGGCGCAACGCCGTTCGGTATCGGTGCGGTCGACGGCCGCGCGCAGCGGCAGCGCGTGCTCACGCTGCTGACCGAGCGTTTCACCAATGCGCTGCGTGGCCAGGTCACCAACAACGGCCGCAGCATCGGGCTGGTCGATGCGCTGCAAGAGTTTCGCAACGTCATCGCCGGGCGCAGCAACACGACTTTCAACAATCTGGACCGCGCCGCGTGCCTGACACCTCAGCTGCTGGACTGCACCACGCTGACCTTGGTGCCCACCGCTGGGCTGAGTGCGCGTGACCAGGAGTTGACTTGGCTGTGGGCCGACGGCTACCACCTGTCGCCGGGCGCACACCTGCTGCTGGCCAACCGCGCGATCGACATCGCCAAAAACAACCCGTTCTAGGCCGCGGCGCAACGCATTACCACGCCGCAGCGCATCGCCACGCACTGCTGCGCGCAACCGTGCAGTTCAGTCGCGGCGGCGCGATCCGCCGCGCAGCTTCATCAGCAAAATCGTCGCGGCCAACAGCAACGTAATCGCGTTGGCCGCCACGATGGGCCACGCGCCCAATAACACGCCGTAGCCCAACCACAACGCCACCCCGACGGTGAAGGTGGCGTACATGCTGAGCGAAATGCCGCTCACATCGCCGGTGCGAAAAGTCAGCCATGCCTGCGGCACGAAGGCCGCCGTGGTCAGCGTGGCGGCGAGGTAACCCAACGCATCGGCCCAATCGGCCGGACTCATTTCGCGGCACCCACTTTTTGCGCCGACGGTGGCATGGATTTGTGCGCCGCTGCTGCGGCCGGCCCGTCGTCGGCTGCCCACTGGATCAGCGCCTCGAGCGCGGGCCGTGCGGCAGCTGCGTTCGGGTGATTGATGATGCCGACCAGCACATAACGGCGGCCGCTCGGTGCCAGCAGGTAGCCGGCCACGCCGGTCACATCACGCAGTGAACCGGTTTTCAAATGGGCGCGGCCGGTCAGCGTTTTGGTGCGCTTCATCGTGCCGTCGGTGCCGCTGACTGGCAGCGAGCCCATCAGCTCGGGCATCACCGGACTGGCGGCGGCGTCTTGCAGCAGCCGCGCCAGCAGCTGTGCGCTGACACGGGTGTCGCGCGACAGGCCCGAGCCGTTGTCGACCACCACCGCGCGGCCGGCCTCGCCGTAGCGCCCGACCAGCCACTGCTGCAGCACCTCGCGCGCGAGTTCGGGCGTGCCGCGCCCGCGCTGGGTCAACGCCAGCGTTAAAAACAGCTGCTGCGCCATCAGGTTGTTGCTGTATTTGTTGATGTCGCGGATCACCTCGGCCAGCGGCGGCGAATTGACCTCGAACGTCGGCGGCGTGGTCGGTGCGATGCCGTCGCGCACACGGCCGGTCAACTTGCCGCCCATCTCGGCCCACAGCCCCGCCAACATGCGTTCGTTGTAGCTGCCAGCGTCGCTGTACGCCGCGGGCCATTGCATTTCGCCGCACGCTGCGGAATACACCCCTTTGAAGCGCAGCCGCAGCGGGTCGGCAAAGTCGGCCTGCAGCGCGGCGCGCCAATCGCCGCATGCCGCCGCACCGGCACCGGCGGCCAGCGGCACGCGGCTGTCCACACGCACGCCCGCCAACGCAGGTTCGGTCGACACCACCGCCACGCCGCGTGCGGGGTCAGGTGTCAAGGTGAAGGTCACCGCCTTGTAGTTGAGCAGCAGCGCATCGGCGCGCACGTTGTATGGGCGCAGTGCCTCGCCATCGAACTCGGCCGGGCTTTGTTCGGGCACCTCGAACGCAGTCCGGTCGAGCACGATGTCACCGCGAATCTCGCGCACACCGAGCTGCTGCACCCGGCGCAGCAGCAACCACACCCGTTCCATCACCAACTTCGGGTCGCCGCTGCCTTTGATGACGAGGTTGCCGTCGAACACACCGCTGGCATTGCCCGACAACGCACCTTGCAGCCACACCGGCGTGCTCCACATCCAGGCCGGCCCCAGCACATCGAGCGCGGCGTAGGTGGTCAACAACTTCATCAGCGATGCCGGGTTGACGGCGGCTTGCGGTTGCCACGCGAGCCGCGGTGTGGGCGCCGTGGCAGCGGCAGCGCCAAGCGCAGGTGCGAGCTCGACCACCACCGCGGCCAGCGCCTCGCGCGGCACCCGTACGCGGTCCATCGCGGCGGCCACTTCGGGCGGCAGCGGTGCCTGGGCCGCGGCAAAGGTGGGCCAGCAGGTGACCCACAAAAAAGGCCAAAAAAACAACCGCCGCAGCGGTTTGGTGGCGTCGATAAATCGGTCGTGCGGATGGGCTTTCGGCATCGAAGAATGATCGCATGGGCACCCCTCGGGACGGGCCTCGGGCCGCGCTAAACCATCGCGCCCAAGCGTTGTGGTGCCCGCGGCTAGACTCGCCGCGTGCTGCATCTTCCCGCCCGACCATTGACCCGCTGCCTGGCGTTCGACACCGCCACCGAGCGCATGACGATTGCGCTTCAGATCGGCGACCAAACCTGGTCGCACGAGGGCCCGGGCGGTGCGCAGGCGTCATCGCATTTGATCCCCGAGATCATGCGTTTGCTGGCCGCCGCCGGCACCACGCTGAGCGAGCTCGACGCGATCGCCTATGGCCGCGGGCCTGGTGCGTTCACCGGCTTGCGCACCGCGTGTTCGGTGGCGCAGGGGTTGGCGTTCGGGGCCGACAAACCGGTGCTGCCGATCGACACCTTGTTGTCTATCGCGGTGGCGCTGCGCGCGCAGGCGGCAGCAGGCTCCGCTGACGACGTATGGGTCGCGATGGACGCGCGGATGGACGAGATTTATGCCACGCATTGCGTGTACGCCGGGTCGGCCGATGGTGGCGGCTGGCAGCAACCGACCGCGCCGTGTTTGCTCACCCCGCAGGCGTTGAATGCGCTGTGGCACGCTGCGCCGCCGCGGCGGGTGGCGGGCACCGCGCTGGCGGTGTTCGGTGCGCGGTTGCAGTGCGGCGCGGCGCTGCAAAGCCCGCAGGCGCTGCCAGATGCGCGCGCGATGCTGCCGCTGGCCGCGGCGTTGTGGGCCACCGGCGGTGCGGTCGACGCCGCGCATGCGCTGCCGCTGTACCTGCGCGACAAGGTGGCGCAAACCATGGCAGAGCGCGCCGCGATCAAAGCGTTGGCGGTGACATGAGCGCCAGCAGCCGGGTGGGCTCGCAAACCAATGCGCATCCGCAGGCACCTGGCGGGCCGCCGCAACCGCAACCGCAGCCGGTGACGCAATTGCAGCCGATGACGTCGGCGCACCTCGATGCGGTGCTGCCGATCGAACAGGCCGCCTACCCGTTTCCGTGGACGCGCGGCAACTTCGTCGATTCGCTGGCCTCGGGCTACGAGGCGCAGGTGCTGATCGACGCCGCTGACCACCGCGTCATCGGCTACTTTCTGGCCATGCAAGGCGTCGATGAAGTGCACCTGCTGAACCTCACCGTCGCGCCGGCCGCGCAGGGCCGCGGCCACGGCCGCGCAATGCTGAACGCACTGGTCGGCTGGTGTCGGCAACGGCAGCTGCCGCAGCTGTGGCTGGAGGTGCGCGTGAGCAACCCGCGCGCGCAGGCGATATACCGGCGCTACGGCTTCACCGATGTCGGCACGCGCCGCGGTTACTATCCGGCCGCCAACCAGCAGCGTGAAGATGCGTGCGTGATGAACCTCGACCTGGCCAGCAGCGCGCGCGCGTCGCCGCCATGAGCTGGACGGCGCACCAGCGCGCGATGCTGGCCGAGATGGGCATCCGTGTGTGGGACGCCACTGGAATGGCGGCTGCCGTGGTGCCCGTCGCTGACGCGCCGCTGGCACGTGCGGATGTAGTGGCAGCCACAAACGCATCCGCAACCGCAACCGCTGTGCAGCCACCCAACGCCGCGCAGGCCGCCCCGAGCCTGCGGCCGCCGCGCCCCGCCGCCCCCGCGGTCATTCGACTTGCCGCTGCCGACGTTGCCGTGCGCACCGCCGCGGTCGATGCCTCGGCGCTCGATTGGCCTGCGCTGCGCTGCGCCGTCGAGTCGTGTACCGCCTGCGGCTTGGCCGACGGCCGCACGCAGACGGTCTTCGGTGTCGGCCACCCGCAAGCCCACTGGATGGTCGTTGGCGAAGCGCCGGGCGAAGAAGAGGACCGGCGCGGCGAGCCGTTCGTCGGCCGCTCTGGCAAGTTGCTCGACAACATGCTGCGTGCGATGGGCCTGCAGCGCGATGTCGGCGACCCGTGCGACCCGGCGTGCCAGGTCTTTATAGCGAACACGCTGAAGTGCCGTCCGCCCGGCAACCGCAACCCGCGGCCCGACGAGCTGGCGCAGTGCGAAGGCTTTCTGATTCGACAAATCGAGCTGGTGCAGCCGCGAATCATTTTGGCGATGGGTGCCTTTGCGGTGCAAAGCCTGCTGCGCAGCAGCGCGCCGGTGGGCCAACTGCGCGGCCGCGTGCACCGCTACCACGGCGTGCCGTTGGTGGTGACTTACCACCCGGCTTATTTGCTGCGCAACCCGGGCCAAAAAGCCCGCGCCTGGGACGACCTGTGTCTGGCGCTGGACACGGTGCAAGCCACCGCCGCAGGTCGCACCGGGCAGCCGGCCGCGGGTGCGGTGGATGGCGGTTGACGGCGGCCGCGGCGGTGCTTGACCGCAGCGCGCAAACCGCACGCGAACTGCGCTGGCTGTTGTTGTCGCCGCCGCTGCTCGACACTGCACCGGGCGCGCATGCGGCGGCAGTGCAGCAATTCAGCGCGGCCGAGCAGGCAGCAATCGCGCAGTGGCTGGACGGCATCGACCGCGCGCCGCAAGCGTTGTGCGAATTTGTGCAGCGGCCCGCAGGCGCCACGAAAAACCGGCGCGCGCTCTCTTTGCTGACGCCTTTGTCGACGCCTTTGTCGACGCCTTTGCTGACGCTTTCATCAACGCTTTTGTCGACACCGCCGTCGACGCCCCTGACACCGGTACCCGCATCGTCACCGACACCCACGCTGCGGCTCGGCCGCCGTGCCGAGCGGCTGATGGAGTTTTTTCTGCGCCACGGCCCGACCCACCGCTTGGTGGCGGCCAACATCGCGCTGCGCCACGCCGCGCCCAACGGCGACCGCACCACGCTGGGCGAAATCGATTTCCTGCTGCACGACGCCGCCGGTCATGCCTGGCACTGGGAACTGGCCGTCAAATTTTTTCTGTGCGACACGCCGAACGCGCACGCCACTGCGCTGGACTTCATCGGCCCCGACCGGGCTGAAACGTTGGACACCAAGCTGCGCAAGTTATTCGACCGCCAACTGCGCCACACGCCGCCTGCGCCGTGGCACACCGAGCGGTGGACGCCGGCCGCCTGCACCCGCGGCTGGCTGTTCTATCGCCACGGCAGCCGTGTGCCGCACACGCCTGGCGTGCATCCGCAGCATTTGCAGGGTGTGTGGATCGAACGCGATCGGATCGACGAACTCGATGCCGCCGGTGCGACGGTGTGGCAAGCCGTGCCGCGCAGCGACTGGATGTGCCCGCAGCCACCGTGGCCCGGCGCGGGCCGCAGCCTGCATGCGATTGCCAGCGACATCGACGCCACCGCGCGCGGCATGGCGACGATGGTGGTGCGTGGCGATGGGGTCGACTGCCGGCCGGTGTTCGTGATCAGCCCGCGACCCGCCACGGCGACCGACGCCGCAGAACCCACCGCGCGCTGAACACGCCGCGCAACTGCGGTGGCCGCTACTTGGTCGGTCGCTTCCAGTGCGGCAGCGATATCTGCCGCCCGCGCACCACCGTGAGCTGATCGGCGGGCGCGGCTTTGGTGATGGTCGAACCGGCGCCGATGGTGGCCCCGGCACCGATGGTCACCGGGGCGACCAGCACGCAGTTGCTGCCGATGCTGGCGCGGGCACCGATCTCGGTGCGGTGCTTGTGCGCACCGTCGTAGTTGGCGGTGATGCTGCCCGCGCCGAAGTTGACCTGCGCGCCGACGGTTGCGTCGCCCACATACGCCAGGTGGTTGGCTTTTGCGCCATCGGCCAGGGTCGAATTTTTCACCTCGACAAAGTTACCCACATGCACTGCGCAGCCCAGTTGCGCGCCGGGCCGCAGCCGCGCAAACGGTCCGATGCGCGAGTCGCGGCCCACCGTCACGCCCACGGTGTCGCCGTCGATGTGGGTGTACGGGTGCACCACCACGTCGTCGCCGATCACCGCATGGCGAATCACGCAATTCGCGCCGATCTGCACCCGGTCGCCCAACTGCACCGTGCCCTCGAAAACGCAGTTCACATCGATGGCGACATCGCTGCCGCAGTGCAGCGTGCCGCGCACATCGAGCCGCGCCGGGTCGGCCAGCCGCACGCCCGCGCCCATCAACGCATCGGCCTGGTCGAGCTGCAGCAAGCGTTCGAGTTGCGCCAACTGTTGCGGGCTGTTGACGCCGAGCACCTCGCAGGCACGGCGCGGTTGCGTGGCGACTACCGGCACCCCATCGGTCACCGCGAACGCGACCACATCGGTCAGGTAGTACTCGCCTTGCGCGTTGCGGTTGTCGAGCCGCGCCAGCCAGCGTTTCAGCATCGCGGTGGGCGCGGCCATCGCGCCGGTGTAGACCTCGGTGATGGCGCGTTGCGCAGCGCTTGCGTCTTTGTGTTCGACGATGGCGGTGACGGTCGATGCGCCTGCCGCAGCGGCGTGCCGCACGATGCGGCCGTAGCCGGTGGCATCGGTCAGCGTGACCGTCAGCAATGCGAGCTGGGTGCCCGCGCAGGCGGCCACCAGCGCGCGCAACGTGGCGGCTTCGATCAGCGGCGTGTCGCCGTTCAATATCAGCGTCACACCGTCATCGCGCAGCAGCAGCGGGGCGGCTTGCTGCACCGCATGGCCGGTGCCGAGTTGCGGCAGCTGGCGAACGAAATGTGGCTTCGGTGACTCCACCGACGCTTCCACCAATTCAGCCCCGTGCCCGGTGACCACGATGATGCGACCTTCGGCTGCCACCTCCATCGCGGTGTGCAATACATGGGCCAACAAGCTGCGACCGGCCAGCGGGTGCAACACCTTCGGCCGCTCCGATTTCATCCGCGTACCTTTGCCCGCTGCCATGATCACGATGTCCAACGCCATGCTTTTTTCCCCGGTAAATGCTGTGATCGACATGCTCGCCACGGCGGCTCGAATTATCGGCGGGGCGTTGCGCGCCACCGCGGTGCGCTGCCGTGCTGCGCGGCGAGTTGGGCTGGCGCTGTGGCTGGTGGCCAGCCTGCTGGGCACGGGCGGCTGCAGTGCGGTGCGCGTGGCCTACAACCAGGCGCCTGCGCTGGGCTTCTGGTGGCTAGACGGTTATGTCGACTTCAACGGCGCGCAATCGCTGCGCGCACGCGAGGTGCTTGACGACTGGTTCGCCTGGCACCGGCGCAGTGAACTGCCGCAGTACGTTGCGCTGCTGTCGCGTGCGCGCGCCGAGGTCAGCGCACCGACAGCGGCCACTGCCGCGCAAGCCTGCGGCTGGTTCGAGCTGGTGAATGTGCGCTTCGATGCCGCGTTCGAGCGCGCGCTGCCCGGCTTGGCCGATGTGCTGCGGCGCTTGTCGCCTGAGCAGATCGAGCATTTGAAGCAACGCTACGCCGAGTCGAACGAGGCGCTGGCGGACGACTACCTGCAGCGCCAACCGGATGCCCGCAGCAAAGCCAATTTGAACCGCGCCCTCGACCGTTTTGAAATGGTCTACGGCAGCCTCGACGGCAGCCAACGTGAGCGCATGGCGGCGCTGGCATTGAAAACACCGTTCGACGCCGAGCGCTGGCTGGCCGAGCGCCGCGCGCGCCAACTGGAAGTGTTGCAAACACTGTCGCGGCTGAACGCCGAACAAGCCAGCGTCGAGGTGGCGGCAGCGGCGTTGCGCGGCGTGGTGCAACACGCGCGCAGCTCACCGCGCGACGACTACCGGGCCTACCAGCAGCGTCTGGTGCAGTTCAACTGCAACTTCGCCGCCGAGGTGCACAACCTGACCACCGCCGAGCAGCGCAGGGTGGCGGCCGACAAATTGAAAGGCTGGGAGGACGATTTGCGCGCATTGGCCGTGCAGGTGCGGTGAGGCGGTTGTCGAGTCGATCGCAACTGCAGCTGCGGTTACAACGCCAAGGCCAGGGCAAGTGCTAAGGCGCGATGGAGGTGGTCACGCTGCGCGGCTTGACATCGTGGCGCGGAAAGTCTTTCAGCGCCGCCTCGAACATCGCGCTGAGCAGCTGGTCGATCGACGACGAGACGCCGCGGTTGCTGGCGCGCGCTTCGAACACCGGCGTGCTGGTGGCACGGTCGCGTATCAACACCAGCACCTCGCGTTCGTAGCGGCGGTTGTCGAATCCTTCGCCGAAGCCCAGGCCCGCGCCCATGCTGCCGCCCGACACCGCCGTGCCGCCCCAGCCGCCGAAGCCGCTCCAGCCGGGGTAGCCATGACGCCAGCGGTACAAGCCGCCGTGCCACCACAACGGGTCGTCGAATGGTGAGCGGTCGGTGACTTCGACTTTGGCACCCAGCTGCACCGTGTAGCTGGCCGACGGCAGGTCAGCTGCCGGTGTGAAACCAGCCGCTGCCAGCGCGCCACGCGCCGCGGTTTCGACCCGCAGCTGCCGTTCGGCGTCGGCTTGCTGCGATGGCAGCCGTTCGAATACATAGGTTTTTGCGCTGCTGCTGGCAGGCCAGTCGCCGAAGGTCGACACATCGCTTTGCAGCATGTTGGTGCTGGCGCAGCCGCCGAGCAGCAGCACCGGCGCGGCCAGCAGCGCGACCATGTGCATCTGCGCTGGCAACCGCAACCGCGCCCGCATGAAAAGGGCAGCCCGCGCCCAGGTGTTCAGTCGTTGCATGGCGGTAGCTCCAGTCAGAGTGTGGCGGTTGCGGTTGCGGTTGCGGTTGCGGTGTCGGTGTCGACTGCGCGGCGCTGCATCCGGATGACCGCGGACCCTTCCGTACCGCCTATCCAGCCACTCGGTGTGGCGGCGGTACTGCACGGGTCGTCACCATCGAACGCACGGTCGCCATTCGCATCAGGCACCCCGTTCGCTCGGAGTTCGCTGAAGCCGAACAAGTTCCTGTCGGCCATGTGCGACGGCACGATGCGCTGCATCGCGCTGAACACGTTTTCCACCCGACCCGGAAAGCGCCGATCCCAGTCGCGCAGCATTTGTTTGATTTGCACCCGCTGCAAGTTGTCCTGGCTGCCACACAGCGTGCACGGAATGATCGGATGCGCGCGGTGCGCCGCCCAGCGTTCGAGGTCGGTCTCGCTCACATAAGCCAGCGGCCGGATGACCACGTTCTTGCCATCGTCGCTCACCAGCTTGGGCGGCATGCCTTTCATCACGCTGCCGAAAAACATGTTCATGAACAAGGTTTGCACGATGTCGTCGCGGTGGTGGCCGAGTGCGATTTTGGTCGCGCCCAACTCGCCCGCCACCCGGTACAAGATGCCGCGCCGCAGCCGCGAGCACAGCCCGCAGGTGGTGTGGCCCTCGGGTATGACGCGCTTGACGATCGAGTAGGTGTCCTGGTTTTCAATGTGAAACGGCACGCCTGCTTTGGCCAAGTAGTCGGGCAGCACGTGCGCCGGAAAACCGGGTTGCTTCTGGTCGAGGTTGACCGCCACCAACTCGAAGCGAATCGGCGCGCGCTTTTGCAGGTTCAACAAAATGTCGAGCATCGCGTAGCTGTCTTTGCCGCCCGACACGCACACCATCACGCGGTCGCCGTCTTCGATCATGTTGAAGTCAGCGATGGCCTGCGTGGTCAGCCGGTGCAGCCGCTTGCTGAGCTTGTTGATCTCGTACGCGGCTTTGGCCTCGGCCTGGGTCGGCGCCGCGGCGGTGTCGGTGGCTGCGAAGTGCGCGGTGGAATGCGGCGACATGGCGCTCACCGCGGCGTGTCGTCGCGCACGCCGAACACCTGGCAGCCGACCGCCGCGCAGTCGGGATACACATCGGGTTTCTCGGTCGACACCAGCGCGGCGCGCACCCGCGGATGCGCCAGCATCGTGGCCAGCAAGTCGTCGCACAGGGTTTCTTGCAGGCCGATGTGACCACGCGCTATGCGCTCGGCAATCGCGCTGCGAATGAAGTCGTAGTCGACCACTTCGGCCAGCAGGTCACTGTGCGGCGTAGACAGCGCCAGCGGCACATACAGATCGACGTTGAAGACCAGCCGCTGCGGCGCGGTTTGCTCGAAGTCGTGCACGCCGATGCGCACCGCAACGCAAAAGTCGCGCAAAAACAATCGGCGGCAATCGGCCAGTCGGGGGTCGGTGGTGAGCAGGGTCATGTCGGTTCAGGTCGGTTCAGGTCGGTGATGCAGCGGTTGCAGGCTGCGCCAAAAAAAGCACGTCACGCGGCTGGCCTTGCAAATGCTGACCGCCATCGACCAGCAAGGTGGTGCCGGTGATGGCCGGGCTGTCGATCAAAAAACGCACCGTGCGCGCAATGTCGGCCGGGGTCGATGAACGGTGCAGCGGCGTCAGCGTGTGCGCCTTGGCAAACTCATCCGGCGTCATCGGCCCCGACACCAGCGTGACGCCAGGGGCCACGCCACACACCCGCACCTGCGGTGCCAGCGCCTGCGCCAGCATCACGGTGGCGGCTTCCAGCGCAGCCTTCGACAGCGTGTATGAAAAATAGTCGGGGTTCGGGTTCCACAACTTTTGGTCGATCAAATTGACCACGCATGCCGAGGTGCCAGGCCGCTGGCGGGCCACGCAGTGCGCATGCAGCGCCTGCGCCAACACCACCGCCGGCGCGGTGTTGGCCGCCCAATGCGCTTGCATCGACGCGTAGCTGAAGCTGGCCGGCGCGTCGTACTCGAACAGCGCCGCGTTGTTCACCACCGCGTCGATGCGACCCATGCGCGCCAGCACCTGCGGCAGCAAGCTGCGGCATGCTGATTCGTCAGCCAGGTCGGCCTGAAACGCGTCGGCCGACGCACCCAGCGCGCGTGCCGCGGTCACGGTGGCGCAGGCTTCGGCGGCGTCGCCGCGGTAGTGCACCGCGACATCGAAACCATGCGCCGCCAAGTCGAGCACCATCGCGCGGCCCAGGCGTTTCGCGCTGCCGGTGACCAGCACCACGCGGCGTGCCGCAGCGGTCGGCGGGCGGGGCTCTGGCGGGGGTGAATCCAGCATGGTTTCTACAATCGACGCGATGTCAAAACAACAGCCGCCGAGTGTATCGGCGCACCCCTTGGCCCCGGCCGGCGCGTTGGCTGGTCAGTCGACCAACGCGATCACCGCGCTGATACGCCAGGCCATCGCGCGGCAAGGCGGCTGGTTGCCGTTCGACCGTTTCATGGCGTTGGCGCTGTACGCGCCGGGCCTCGGCTACTACGCGCGCGGCAACCGCCAGTTCGGCGCGCTGCCATCCTCAGGCAGCACAGCCGACACATCGGGCAGCGACTTCATCACCGCGCCCGAGTTGTCTCCGCTGTTCGGCCGGGCACTGGCGCGGCAGGTCGCGCAGGCACTGCACGGCAGCGCCACCGACGAAGTGTGGGAGTTCGGCGCGGGCTCGGGCGCGCTGGCCCGCGAACTGATCGACGCACTCGACGCGATGCAGGTGCCGCTGGCGCGCTACACCATCGTCGATGTGTCGGGCAGCCTGCGCGACAAGCAGCGCGAAACATTGGTGCGCCACGCCTCGCGCGTGCGCTGGGTCGATACGTTGCCCGAGGCGATGCACGGCGTCGTCGTCGGTAACGAAGTGCTCGACGCGATGCCGGTGCAGCTGCTGCACTTCAATGGCGAGCGCTGGTTCGAACGTGGCGTGGTGTCGAGCGACTTGACCACCGGCGATGCCGCTGCCAAAGACCCGGCGGCCCAAGATGCGACCACCTCGCCCTGGGCCTGGGCCGACCGCGTCACCGAGTTGCGGCCGCCGATCGATGCCGCCGCCGCAGATTCAACACCTGACCCCACCACCACCGAAATCCACCCGCAGGCCGAAGCCTTCGTCGCCACGCTGGCCGACCGGCTGCATCGCGGCGCAGCGTTTTTCATCGACTACGGCTTTCCGGCCCACGAGTACTACCACCCGCAACGCACCGGCGGCACGCTGATGTGCCACCGCGCGCACCAGGCCGACACCGACCCGCTGGCCAATGTGGGCAGCAAAGACATCACCGCGCACATCAACTTCACCGGCATTGCGCTGGCAGCGCAAGAGGCCGGCTTGCAGGTGCTGGGCTACACCAGCCAGGCGCGTTTTTTAATGAACTGCGGCGTGCTCGATTTGTTGGCAAGCGTGGAATCAGCGGGCAATGTCGAGCGCATTCGCCTTCTCGCCCACACCCAAAAACTGCTCACCGAACACGAGATGGGCGAGCTGTTCAAAGTCATCGGCTTCGCCAAGCACTGCGACGCCGCATTCACCACCGCACCGATCGGATTCAGCCATGGCGACCGCACCCACACGCTGTGACTCCGGCTGGCACGCCACCGGTTCGCACCGCAGCGCAGGCCTCGCCGCGCGCATCGCCCACACCGCGCAGCGTATGTCGGCTACCCAGGCGTCGCAATGATTCGCTGGCTGATCGCCATCTTTTTGCTGCTGATGGTGTTCGGCGGGTTGCACCGCTGGCTAGAAAAAATCGGCCTCGGCCGCCTGCCCGGTGACTTCCGATTCCGCCTGTTCGGCCGCGAAATTTTCCTGCCCATCGGCAGCAGCGTGCTGCTCAGCCTGATCGCGCTGGCGCTGGGGAAGATTTTTTGATCAGCGAGAGAGGGACTTAACCGCATGTTTGAAGACATCGGCAAACAGCTGGCCGCCTTTACTGCGTTGTTGTTGGTGCTGTCGGTAGCGTTCGACTGGGCTTACTTGTTTGCGCTCGGCCTGTCTTTCTACGACGTTTCTACCACGTTGGCAGACCATACCCGGAGCTCGATCATTTGGCTTCCTGCTCTGGGCCTGTGTTTTTTATTGGATTTCATCTGGGGGGTCTTCCGGCCAGCCAAACCACGCAGTGCTTCCGCGAATATGCCGACGCTGGTCGAAAATTTTTTCCATCTGTTGGGGGTGTTCTTTATCTGCGTGATATCCGCACTTGTTGCGGCGGTCTTCCCAATCTTTCAGGTGTCTCTGTTCATCGCCATGTGTTTGTGCGCGGCGTGTGCATTTTTTCGACCTGGTGAGAAACAGGTTCAAAAGTTGGCCGGTGCCGAGTGGAGCCGATACGTCTTTCGTATTCCGCTGGTACTTGTAATGGTCACTTTGATGGGTGCGGTGAGCGGTGGACTCTTACTGCTCAACACTCGGGCGAGCGCGACGATTTCGACAAATCAGGGCGGAGTGACAACGCAAGTCCAAGTCATTGGTATTCGACGCTTCTCGGCCGTAGTCGTTTTTGTCAGCGCCAACCATGAGACGCATGTGCTACCTGCGGACGCTGTTTTGGGTGCGCTTTACAAGAAGTCGAACTCGGTAGCCGCTTGGTGTCAGCTTTTGCCACAGCAGTGTTTGACTGCAAAGTAAAAACGAACTGAAAACTTGGGCGGCATCGACGACACAAATAACCGCCTGTGGGGTCTCGGCTGCCGGTTTCATGTACCAAGTTGTTGCATGTTTCTTGGGGCCAGCGGATCTATTGGCAGGGCCCGCATTGAAAAAGCCAAAAAGCTCTTGTGAACGACCGCGCTGAGTTTCAAATTACCGTGAGTGCTGCGCAAAACCGGCGTGTGGTGCGGTGCCCCTTAACCAATTCGTCCCTGTGCGCGGTGAATTGAGGTGGGCAACCGATTTCCACGGGATGTTGAACGTGAGCTTCGGATGCGGTGCATTGCCAATGGCGGTGACGCGAGCGCATTGCAACGTCAACGAAACCCAAGTAGCGCTTCGCTCCGACGTCACCGATGTCGCCTACGCATCGACCAGTCAAGCGTGCGTGAACCCTGAGACCGCTCGTGTAGCCGTTCGCCCTGAACCCTCCGACGGGCTTAGGACAGGCCTTGTGGAGGGGTCTGGTCGCGCGCTCCAAGGCTGCTGCAAGCCCAGCCCGAGCGGGTTCGGCAGTCAAGCAAACAGTGTTTGCACGCGGACGGTGACACCTGAAAGATTGGCGGTTGCCCTTGGGGCGAAGCACGCCAGTGCCGTTGGACGGATTGGGGTGGTCGCCGCGCGTGCCGCGCGCTTGAGACCTGGCACCAGTGCAGCGGCCGGTGTGGTGGTGCGCGCAGCATGATTCGCTGGCTGATCGCCATTCTTTTGCTGCTGATGGTGTTCGGCGGGTTGCACCGCTGGCTAGAAAAAATCGGCCTCGGCCGCCTGCCAGGCGATTTCAGATTCCGCCTGTTCGGCCGCGAAATTTTCCTGCCCATCGGCAGCAGCGTGCTGCTCAGCCTGATCGCGCTGGCGCTGGGGAAGATTTTTTGAGGTGCAGGGCCGTCTGCGCAGGCCCGCCACCGTGCTGCGTGCTGCGGCGCCCGCCGCTTGGTGGTTGCACACGGCCGCCTGACGAGGTTCGCTTTCAGCGCACGAGGCGCAGCGCTGAAAGCGAATTGAACGCAGCCAGTTCAGCTCAACTTCGCCATCGTCCCGGTGGCTTCGGCCAGCAGGTAGTAGAAAGTTACGCGGCTTTTTTGGTTGACGCCTTTGAGTTGGGCGACGACGGTTTGGATGCCTTTGTCGGCATCTTCGGCGCTCAAGCCGAGTTTTTTGGCGGCGAAGCCGTCGCGCACGGTGGCGAGTTCTTTCGGGTCGGAGCCCGAGACCAGCGACGAGTCTTTGTTGCGCAGCGCAATGCCGCAGTATTTGATGATGTTGACGACGGCAGCTTCGTTGACGTCGCTGGTGTACTTGGCGATGTCGGCTGAGTATTCGCTCATGGGGTTCTCCAGGTGATGGTGGTCAGGGTGGTCAGGGTGGTCGGGATGGTCGCCGTGGCGTCTGTGCCGGTTGCGGCTGCGTCCACTTTACTTGCCCGCACGCAGTAGGTCGGTGCGCATCAAGCGGCCGTGGATTGCAGCCGCAACAGCGCACGCACGAAGCCGTGGTCGCTGCGAAAGCGCTCGCGGCTTTCGTGCAAGTGGTCGTTGAAGTATTCGACGCGGCGCACATCGCCGATGGCGAATCGGCTCGGCGGCACGAACTCTTCGCTGACCCAAATCTGGTCGAGTAAATCGGGCCAGCCCTGGTGCACATGCGAGTACGCCATGTCGCGTTTCAGCGCGGGCTCGGTTTGCACGTCGTAGGCATGGAACAGCGCGCTGTCGCGCGCCTGGCGGTCGTAGGCAATCGCCTGCGTCGCCGCCACCATTTGGCAGGTGACCGAGTGCGGGCCGTCGTTCATGTCGCCCAACAAAACAAGCGGCTCGCGGGTGCGGTGGATGAGGCGCAGCACCACGCCGCGCAGCGCGGCCGCTTCGGCACCGCGCATCACCAGTGAACGCAAGGTGGCGCGTGCGGTGACGTACGGGTTGTCGCGGTCTTCGGTCGGATTGCCAGCGGCGTCTTGCAGGTACTTCGGGCGTTTGCTTTTCAGGTGCACCACCAGCACATGCAGCGGCTGGCCAGTTTTCATGCGCAAGGTGGTGTGCAGCACCGGCCGCTCGAATCGGCGATGCGGGCCGATTTCGGGCACCTGCACGCATTCGTCGGGCGCAAAGTCGGTGATCGATTCGACCGCGTCGACTGTTAGCCGGGTGGCGAGGCCCACGCGTGGCGTGCCTTGCGCGCCGGCTTCGGCACCGGGTGCATGCACCTCGGTGTAGTGCAAACCGCTGCGGGCCACCGCAGCTTTCAGCGCGGCTTCGTCCCACACCTCTTGGAAGCCGATCACATCGGCATTCAGGCGCGCCAGCATCGTGCCCAGCCAGTCGATCTTGCGGCCGTATTCGTCGTCGCTGTAGGGCTCTTGGTTGTCGTAGAACAACCGGCGTGGCAGCGCCAGGTTGAGCAGGTTGGCGTTGGCGATCATCAACGTCGACAGGGTCGGCGCGGCGGCGGCGACATGGGCGGCTGCGACAGTCGCGGACGATGCAGGCGATGCAGGCGATACGGGTGGCGTAGATGCGGGTGTGGTGTTTTCCATCACCGCAGTGTCTCAGGCGCGAAGCGTGGTGCGAGCCGGTATCTGCCCGCAGGTGCGCTGCGCTGCGCTCGGTGATTTACTTTGGCGCGGCTGCGGGCGGGGTGAAAAACGGAATCGGCGCGCCGGCATAAATGGCGGTCGGTAACGCGCCGTTCCAGCCTTGGGCTTTGGTCATTTCCACTTCGATGCGGCGCAATTCCAGTACGCCGTTGCTTTGCGCGAGTGCCGCACTTTGTATCTTGATGGCTTCGGCCTGGGCGGTGGCGACCTTCAAGTTGGCATAGGCCTCGCCGTCGGATTTGGAACGCAGCGCGCTGGCTTCGGCCTCGGCTATTGCGACCTTTTGCTTTTGCTCGGCTTCCACGGTTTTGAGTTTGTTTTCGGCACCCAAACGCAACTGTTCTTGCGTCACCTTCTGGCTGATCGCGGCCATGTAGTCGCTAGAAAAAGCGAAGTTGCGCATGTCGACGTTGATGACCTGCGCGCCGTAGATCGACAGCTTGGAACGCAGCGCGGTAACGATGTCGCCGGACACGGTGGCGCGTTTGCCGATCAAATCGGGCGCGGTGTATTTGGCGGTGACTGCCTTGAACACTTCTTGCGTCGCGGTTTGCACATAGCTTTGCAGGTTGCCGTCATGGCTGTATTTTTCAAACACCTCCGCGACTTTGTCGGTTTGGATGCTGTAGCGCACCGTCAAGCTGACCTTGACGGGCTGCGTGTCGCTGGTGCTGCCTTCGGCGTTTTCAACGGTGGCTTCTTCAGCCCGAATGTTGAAGATGTTCAGCGTTTGCCACGGCGCGACCAGCATGAAGCCTTCGCTTTCGATGCCGCGAATGGCACCGCCCACCGTGATGACGCCGCGGCTGCCGGTCGGCACGCTGCGCAACGGCCACAGCCACGCAAGCAACACCAGCGCGGCCACCGCTATCGCGCCATCGCGCACGACGGCGGCGGTGTTGCGTTCATTTCTTTCGTTGGTGTAGCGAGAGGTCATGGTCGGCGTGGTGAGTGGGCTGCAGGCAGCTGGCCCGCGTAGATGATTTTTCAGCCATCGCAGCCGCACCGGGCGCGAGAGGTAAGGGGGTTACCGCGCGCAGTTCGGTTGAACACCAGGCCACCGACGTGCGTTGCGCTTGCGTACAGCTGCAAGCGCAGGGTGTCGAGCTTGCGGCCGAGGCCAATGCGAGTGTGTGCAAGGCGCTGCGCCGCGAGCCGAAATGCACGCTTTGTTATGCGCTGTTGACACATCGCGCGCGGCTGGGCGGCGTGCTCTATGTCGGCGCGCCTGGCGTCGCGAAAGACCCGACGCAGGCACACCGGTGGTTCAGCCGCGCAGCCGAGGCAGGCGATGTGCCCCAGCACGCGGAGGGATGTAAGCGCAAGTAGCTTGCCGCAGCCGCAGTTTTTTCGGCGTGCATGCGGCGGTACCGCTTGGTTTACCGAGCTGCGGCGTGTGGCCCAACTCCGCCACCACGGCTTGAAACGGGTACCGCGCGGGTTACCAAAACTTGCGCATCACCAAGCCATACCTGGGAACAATCTCCCCCAGAAGAGGGATGGGGCATGGGTTTGCCCTTGTAGCGCTCAGTGACACGCCTCGGTTCGCAAGGTAATGCGCCGCAGCGTCTGCTGATTTCTTGCAACCTGTATTTTCCGAGAGCTCTCCTGTGGCCCACACCCGTACCGCGACACATGCTGTGTTGCCCGAGGCACACCACGCGCTGCGCTCGCTGCTGCAAGACGTGGCCGAAAACGACAGCCGCTACGGTGACGAATTCAGTCGCCGGCTGTTCAACATACGCAGCGCCGACACCGCGGGTCAGCGCAGCTCGGCCAGCATCCTGGTGAACCGGATGTATGCCACGCGCGGCTACCTGAGCGTGCCGCTGCCCGACGCTGCGCCGCCCGCGCGCATCACGCTGGTGGCCAGTGACGACGACGCCACGGTCGGCACCATCACCATCGGTTTTGATTGCGCCGACGGTTTGAACGTCGACACCTTGTTTGCCGAACAGGCCAATGCGCTGCGTGACGCGGGCCACACGGTGTGCGAGTTCACTACCTTGGCGATGGACAACGTGGTGCGCTCGCGCCGCGTGTTGGCGTCGCTGTTCCATGTGGCGTATTTGTATGCGCACCGGGTCAAGCGATGCGACTTTTTGTTGATCGAGGTGAACCCGCGCCATGTGCGCTACTACCAGCGCATGCTGGGCTTCGAGGTGATGGGGCCGCAGCGCATGAGCGCGCGGGTGCAAGCGCCGGCGGTACTGATGCGGCTGGACTTTGCACATGCGCGCCGGCAGATCCTGCGCTTCGGTGGCCGGCCCGAACTGGCGGCCGCTGAACGCTCGCTGTACCCGGATTTTTTCTCGCCCGCCGAAGAAACCGCCATCGTGCAGCAGGTGACACCCGTGCGGCCGCCGGTCGGCGCAGCAGCACCGCAGCGGCCCGTGCTGTGCCTGTTGCACGCGTAAGTGGTGCCGCGCACACTGCGTTGCCACTGCCACTGCCACTGCCACTGCATGCCACGCCATCGCTGATTTTTCATACGACGAAGCGTTTTCCAGAAACCTCGGTTGGGTCACGCAGGCTGAACAACTGCGGCTGAAAAATGCGCGGGTGTGCATCGCCGGTTTGGGCGGCGTGGGCGGCGTGTACCTGTTGACGTTGGCGCGGTTGGGCATCGGCGCGTTTTCGATCGCCGACTTCGACACCTTCGCGCTGGCCAATTTCAACCGGCAGGCCGGTGCCACGGTCGCATCGATCGACCGCCCAAAAATCGAGGTGATGTTGCAGCTGGCGCGCGACATCAACCCCGAGCTCGATGTGCGGATGTTCGACCAGGGATTGCACGCCGACAACCTCGACGCGTTTTTGGCGCAGGGTGATGTGTACCTCGACGGCCTTGATTTTTTCGCGCTCGACATCCGCCGCCGCTTGTTTGCGCGCTGCCACGAATTGGGCATCGCGGCGACCACGGTCGCGCCGCTCGGCATGGGTGCGGCGCTGCTCAACTTTGTGCCGGGCGGCATGACGTTCGAGGACTACTTTGCGCTCGACGGCCACAGTGCCGACGCACAAGCGCTGCGCTTTTTGGTCGGCCTGTCACCGGCGATGCTGCAAATGGGTTACCTGGTCGATCCGACGCGGGTTGATTTGGCCGCGCGCCGCGGCCCGTCGACCGTGATCGGCGTGCAGCTGTGCAGCGGCGTGGCGGCAGCGCAGGTGCTCAAACTGATACTGCGCCGCGGCGAGGTAATCACCGCGCCACGCGGGCTGCATTTCGATGCCTACCGCAACCGGCTGCAACACACCTGGCGGCCTGGCGGCAACCGCAACCCGCTGCAGCGTGCATTGCTGGCGTTGGCCACCCGACGGCTGGCCCGCACCGCACCGAACGCGCGGCATGGGGTCGCGAGTGAAATCGCAAGTGGGGCCGCAAGTGGGACCGCACGCGAAGCCGCCGGTGAAGCGGCAAGTGCGGCCGCAAGTGCAGCAGCAAGTGCAGCCGCAAGTGCAGGCATCGGAAGGGCATCAGTGACCGCCGCGACGGCATCCCGCGTCAGCGCGCACGCCAGCATGCACTGCAGCGCCAGTCGGCCCGACATCGACACCTTGCGCCTCATTTTGGCCAGCGGCATACGCGCACCGTCGGCTGAAAACCAGCTGCACCTGCGCTTTCAATTGCAGCGCGACGCGGTGCAGTTGGTCAGCACCGATGTGGCGACTTGGGGCGCGCGTCCGCACCGAAAAATGCTCGCGTTGATGTCGTACGGCGCGGTGGTCGAGAACATGGCGCTGCGCTCGCAGGCACTGGGCTGGACGATGACCGTGGCCTGGTTCGATCGGCCGCCGGCAACCGACACGGTGTCGCACGTGATGGCTGAATTGACTTGGGCGGCCACGCCGAATGCAGTCCAGTCGCCCGCCGACGCTGCGCTCACTGCGGCCATCGACCATCGCCACACCAACCGCCGCTTTTATCGCCGCACGCCGCTGGCGGCCGAGGTGCTGCAAACGCTGACCGACGCGGCTGGCGCGGTCGATGGTGCCGGGCTGCAATGGCTGACTGCGCCAGCGCACCGCAGCAGCGCCTTGCGCGCCATTCGCATTGCCGAGACCGAACGCTTTCGCCAGCGTCGGCTGCACGACGAGCTGTTCAGCACGGTGCGCTTTGCGCTGGGCTGGCAACGCAGTACCGACGACGGGCTGCCGCCTGCGGCGCTGCAGGTCGAGCTGCCGATGCGGCCACTGTTTGCCGCGCTGCGCCATTGGCCGCTGATGCGTGCGCTGAACGCTACCGGCGCGCACTACGCGTTGGGCCTGCGGGCGGGCTACCTGCCCTGCGCGTTGGCACCGCACTTGGGCTTGATCGTCGCCAAAGCACCACGCGAACTTGTGTCAAATGTGTCAGCGGGGAGGGCGTTTCAGCGCGTCTGGTTGGCCGCTGAATCGCTCGGCCTGGCGCTGCAGCCAATGGCGGCTGCCACCGCGTTGACGCAGCAGGTGGCGGGCGACGGCTGGGTCTCGGCGGCAGTGCAGGCGCGGCTTCGGCAGCTGCTGAACAGCTTGTCTCGAACGCCCCACGACGGCATGCGGCCGTGCATGTTGTTTCGTATCGGCCGTGCGCCACCGCCCAGCGCGGTGACCGGCCGGCGCGCACTCGACACCTACGTTGCGGAGTGACCACGCCGCGGGCAGCCGGGGTTCGGGCGTCACGTTCGTGTTTTGCATTTGTTACTTCATAAGTGCGCTGGCGCACAGAGCGGCCGCGCGCAAGGTCCTAATGTCGATTTCCCAACACCCCTTTTTAAGGAACTGACATGAACGCTGAACCTTGTGCGTCTTTGAAATTCGGCGTGCTAAGCGAAGCTGCGCTGCTGCGCGCCGCGTCCAGGCGCGTTCTGCCTGCGCTCACCGTGCTGAGCTTGACGTTGGCCTGCGCCAGCAGCTGGGCACTGCCGGTGTTTACGTTCGCACCTGGCGCTACTTTTGATTTGAACGGAACCACCGACGTCACGGCCGACAACATCATCGTGTCCGACTTTTCGCACGTCGTCATCAATGCCGCGACCGGTGCCTTCACCGATGTCGGCTTTTTAAGCGTGCAGGGCTTTCAGCTGGCCGGCAGCGTCGCGCCCAGCCCCGGCTTGAACAGCAGCTACGGCCTGTACCTCGGCTTCAGCGGTGCCGGCACGCAAACCCTGGGCAATCCGTTCACCAGCTTCACCAGCGGTAATTTCACCTCGCTCGACTACACGCTGTACGGCTACAACGGCCCGGCCGCCAGCTTTGGTTTCGATGCCGCGAACAACCCGACCACCACGGCCAGCGGCGCGGTGGCGTTGGCCACCGGCAGCTTGCTGCAGGGCACGGTCAGCACCTCGCCGGCGACCACCTCGTATTCGCCATCGGCCAACGCGTCGGTGACGTTCAACGTGGCCGCGGGGCAGAGCGCCTTCTTCACGAACCCGGTGCCGTTTTATAACGGCGCGTTCGCTGCGTTCACCAACACCACCTCGCAGGTCAACGCGATTTCACCGACCGAGTTCACCATTCGCCAGGGCGGCGGTGCGTTCAACTTCGCGCCGGTCGCGGCTATTCCCGAGCCTGAAACCTACGCGCTGTTGCTGGCCGGATTGGGTGTGATCGGATTCACCGCACGCCGCCGCAGCCGCTAACGGCAGTGAACGTGACGAAGTGACCGGCCCCGTTGCAATGCAACGCGCAAACTCGGGCTGACTGCTGCAAAGCAGCCAGCCCGACTTCGTTGGTGGGGATTCATTGCTCGGGATTCATGCATGGGGATTCATTGCCGGGGCAGTGGCCTTGAAACTGAACACCTGACCCGCGACTGTTCGTTCAGCCGCTCGCCCTGTCGACGCCTCGGTGCCGACACGGCCCAACCGCTCGACCCGCCCCTCCCGAGTCCGCCAACGCAGTGTGGTCGCACGGCGAACCGAGGCGGATAGACCGCCAGACGTCGGTCGGCGCGTCGCAAATGCAACGCCATCAATCGTTGGTTTCGTTGTCGCCGTCGGCCAAATCGTCGTCCACCGCGCGCACCCGCGCGGAGTGCACCGCATGACCGATGGCGGGCCCGTGCAGGCCCCGCGCTGTGGCGCGTTGTGCCACCGCGCCGACATCAACCGCCGCCGCGCGCGCCAGCGCGGCATGCAAGCGGTGTGGGCGGATGGCCTCGGCGTGTGCGTGTGCGTGTGCCTGTGCCTGTGCCTGCGTGCCGATATCGCCACGCTCCTGCGTCATCGCCTGCGCGGCGTTGCCGGTCTGACTTTCGGCGCAGGCCAGCACATCGCACGCTTGCAACAGCAACCCGAACCGCTCTGGTCGCCGCCATGCATCGCAGCGGTCGAGCAGGCACACCAACGCATCGGCATCCATCGCCGCGCTGCGGCGCACCGCATCGCGTTCGCGCAGCACGCCGACGGCGACCTCGCGGCAGTCGGTCGGTATGCGCCAGCGGTGGCTGAGCGCGGCCAGCGCGTCGGCATGCGCAACGCGGTGCGTCAGCACGGCAAAACGCACTGCCAGCGGTGCGCCGCGGCACGCCACCAGGTCGATGGCGCGGCGCAGTCCGATGGCCTGTGGCGCGGCGTGCGGCACCGCACCCAGGCTGGCGGCCGACCAATCCACATCGACTTCGGGTAGCAGCCGCGCCAGTGCGCCGCAGTCGTGCAGCACATCGAGCATGCGCGAGGGCAGTTGCTCCATCAGGCCGCGCGACAGTTCTTGCCATACGCGTTCGGCGACCAGCGCATCGACCTCACCGTCGCGCACCATCGCGCGCATCAGGGCCTGCGTTTCCGTTGCCACGCTGAACTCGCCGAAGCGCGCGGCGAAGCGCGCGACCCGCAGGATGCGCACCGGGTCTTCGGCAAACGCCGGGCCGACGTGGCGCAACACGCGCGACTTGAGATCGGCCGCGCCGTTAAACGGATCGATCAGATGGCCGTGTTCGTCCTGGGCGATGGCGTTGATGGTGAGGTCGCGCCGCGCGAGATCCTGCTCCAGCGTGACATCAGGCGCGGTGTGAAACGCAAAGCCGTGATAGCCGGGCGCGGTTTTGCG
>JAYUGJ010000079.1:0-5315 GCA_043738425.1 Burkholderiales bacterium | reverse complement strand
GAGCCTTCGGCCATCGAATTGGCCATCGCTTCGCGCACCCCGCCGAAGTCGCCTATGTTGATCATGTCGGACACCAGTTTGGTGTTGAGCATCACCTCGACGGCCGGAATGCGGCCACCGGCGGTGGCGCGCACCAGGCGCTGCGACACCACCGCGCGCAGGCCCGACGACAAGTCAGACAGCAAGGCAGGGCGGGCCTCGGGCGAATAGAACGACAAAATGCGGCCGAGCGCGTGGTAACTGTTGTTGGCGTGCAAGGTCGACAGCACCAGGTGGCCCGACAGCGAGTACGAGATGGCGGCGGTCATGGTTTCACGGTCGCGAATCTCACCGATCAGGATCGCATCGGGTGCCTGGCGCAGCGCATTTTTCAAGCCCACTTGCAGCGACTGCGTGTCGCGTCCAACTTCGCGCTGGTTGACCACCGACTTCTTGTTGGTGAACAAAAACTCAACCGGGTCTTCAATCGTCAGAATGTGGCCGGTCATCTGCTGGTTGCGTTGTTCGAGCATCGCCGCCAAGGTGGTGCTTTTGCCGGCACCGGTCGAGCCGACCATCAGAATCAAACCGCGTTTTTCCATCACCAAGGTGTTGAGCAGCGGCGGCACCAACAGGCTTTCCAGCGTCGGTATTTCGATCGGTATGCAGCGAAACACTGCCGCGATGGAACCGCGCTGTTTGAAGCCGCTCAGCCGGAAGCTGCCGACCCCCGCCAGGCCTACGCCGACGTTCAGCTCGCCGGTATCGTCCAACTCTTCCAGCTGCTTCGGACTCAGCACCTCGGCCAGCAACTGGCGCGGCTGCGACGGCGTCAACGGCTGATCGCTCAGCTGCACGATTTGTCCGTTGATTTTGATCAAGATCGGCGTGTTGGCCGACAGGTAAACGTCCGAGGCTTTCTTCTCGGACATCAACCTGAGCACGCGCTCCATGTTTCCGCTCATGACAATTCCTCAGCGCGGTGGAACCCGCGCGATCTTTGTGGCATCGGTGCGCCTGCGCTCAACTTGAGCAGAAAACCACACCCGGTCACGCACGCAGCAGGTCGTTCAAACTGGTTTTGGCGCGGGTTTGCGCATCGACTTTCTTGACGATCACCGCGCAATACAAGCTGTGGCTGCCGTCGGCGCTGGGCAGGTTGCCGCTGACGACGACCGAGCCGGCAGGCACGCGCCCGTAGCTGACCTCGCCAGTGGCGCGGTCATAAATTTTCGTGCTTTGACCGATATACACGCCCATCGAGATGACCGAGTTTTCTTCGACGATCACGCCCTCGACGATTTCCGAGCGCGCACCGATGAAGCAGTTGTCTTCAATGATGGTCGGGTTGGCCTGCAACGGCTCGAGCACACCACCGATGCCGACGCCGCCGCTCAAGTGCACGTTTTTGCCGATTTGCGCACACGAGCCCACGGTGGCCCAGGCGTCGACCATCGTGCCTTCGTCGACATAGGCACCGATGTTCACAAAGCTCGGCATCAGCACCACGTTTTTGCCGAGAAAGCTGCCGTGCCGTGCGACCGCGGGCGGCACGATGCGCACGCCTGACGCGCGCACCGCGGCGTCGTCGAGGTGCGAAAACTTGGTTCTGACTTTGTCAAAAAACGTCAGGTCACCGGCGTGCATCAGCGCGTTGTCGTTCAGCCGAAACGACAGCAGCACCGCTTTCTTGACCCACTGGTTGACGTTCCATTGGCCGACGCTTTGGCGATCCGCGACACGAATGCGGCCCGCGTTCAAGTCGGCGATGACCGCCTCAACCGCCGCATTGACTTCGGGGTGGCTGGTGGCGGTGAGGTTGGCGCGGTTGTCCCACGCGGCTTCAATGGTGGTTTGCAGTGATGTGGTCATGGATGGATCACGAAAGAAAACACAAGGGAAAAAGGCACCGGCGCGTTGCGCGGCGACGATCAGGTGGAGGTTTGCAGTGCGCCTGCGTACGCCGCGATGCGTTGGGCCGCTTCGAGGCAGTCGTCGATTGCGGCCACCAGCGCCAATCGGATGCGCCCGCTGCCGGGGTTCACGCCGTTCGATTCACGGGCCAGCAAGCTGCCTGGCAACACCGCCACATTGTATTGAGCGAGCAAGCCGCGGGCGAACGCCGCATCGTCGGCAGCCGGCACCAGGGCCGATATGTCGGCCCACAAATAGAAGCCCGCATCGGGCAGCGACACCTGCATCACCGGCGTCAGTAGCGGCGTGACGCGGGCAAATTTTTCGCGGTATTGCGCGCGGTTGTCGACCACATGCGCCTCGTCGTTCCAGGCGGCGATGCTGGCGTGCTGCACGGTCGGGCTCATGGCGCTGCCGTGGTAGGTGCGGTACAGCAAAAACGCTTTCAGCACCGCGGCATCACCCGCCACGAAGCCCGAGCGCATGCCGGGCACGTTGGAGCGTTTTGACAGGCTGGTGAAGGCGACCAGATTTTTGAAATCGCAGCGGCCCAGCTGCTGCGCGGCTTGCAGCGAGCCGAGGGGCGCTTCATCGCGAAAGTAAATCTCTGAGTAGCACTCGTCCGACGCGATCACGAAGCCGTAGCGGTCGCTCAACTCGAACAACAGCTGCCATTCGGCCAGCGGCATCACCGCGCCAGTCGGGTTGCCCGGCGTACACACGTAGAGCAGCTGCGTTTGCGCCCAGGTAGCGGCCGGCACCGCAGCCCAATCAGATGCGAAATTGCGCGCGGGGTCACTGTTGACGAAGGCGGTTTTTGCGCCGGCCAACAGTGCCGCGCCTTCGTAGATTTGATAGAACGGATTCGGGCAGACCACGGTGGCCTGCCGGTTGGCATCGGTGCGCATCGGGTCGATCACGGTTTGCGCCAGCGCAAACAACGCTTCACGCGAACCGTTGACCGGCAGCACCTGCGTGGCCGCATTCAATGCCACGCCGTAGCGTCGGTGCACCCACCGCGTGATCGCCTCGCGCAGCGCGGGCTCACCGGCAGTGGCGGGGTAGCTGGCCAGGCCCGCCAGGTGATCGGTGATGGCTTGCTTGATGAGCGCCGGCGTGGCGTGTTTCGGCTCGCCGATGCCCAAACTGATCGGCCGCAAGGCTGGGTTGGGTACCACGCCGTGCATCAGCGTGCGCAGCCGCTCGAAAGGGTAGGGGTGCAGCGTGGACAGCAAAGGATTCATCGCCCGATTATCGATAGCGCACCGCGCTGCCTCATGACCCGCCGCGCCGCGCCTCCGATCGCAGCGTGGGCTGGCGCATTGACGCCGTGCGCGTCGGCCGCGCATGATTCGCGCATGTCGAGTGCTACCGTTTTCACCACGCCGCCGGAGGCCGCCGCATCGCGGCAACCGTGGCGCTTTGCGCTGGCCTGGTGGGTGCCGGTGAGCGTGGGCGCGGCGGCCTGGTATTCGCCGTGGGCGGCCTTCGCGGTGGCGATGTATTTCCAAATCAGCATGGCGTTGATCGAGCTGCTGCCGATGGGTCGCCGTTCGCCGCCGGCGGCGCTGCCGTCGGCCTGGTTCCGCTGGTGCGTGCGGCTGCATGTGCCGCTGCAAATGGGCGTGCTCGGCATCGGCGTGTGGGCCGCCGCCCAACTGCCGTGGAATGCCATCGGCGCGCTGACTGCGCTGGCGCTCGGGCTCGGCATGTGCAGCGTGACCGGCAGCCTGGGTATCACTTTTGCGCACGAGCTGGGGCATTCGCGATCCCGGTTCGACCGCTTCCTGGGCTGGTGGCTGATGGCCAGCGTCAACTACGCGCACTTCATGGTCGAGCACTACCGCGGCCACCACCCGCGTGCCGCCACCGAGGCCGATCCGGCGTCGGGCCGCTACGGTGAATCGTTGTGGCGCTTTTTGCCGCGCACCCTGTGCGGCAGTTGGCGCGAGGCGTGGCGTCTGGAGGCACAACTGCTGCGTGCGCGACGGGGCGGTGGTTGGCAAATGTGGTGGCGCAGCCCGCTGCTGTGGGCCACGTTGGCGCAGGCCGTGTGGTTGGTGTCTTTGGGGCTGGCGTTTGGTAGGTTGGCGGTGGTGTTTTGGCTGGTGCAATCGGCCGCGGCGGTGTTTTTGCTGGAGACCATCAACTACATCGAACACTACGGTTTGGTGCGCGCCGTGGTCGGCGGCAAACGCGAGCCGTTCGCGGTGCACCACGCGTGGAATGCCGACCACTGGATGACCAACAGCCTGATCGCCAATTTGCAGCGCCACTCTGACCACCACCTGCACGCGAGTCGGCCGTATGCGGCACTCGAACCACTGCACGGGCCGCAGCTGCCGACCGGTTATGCCGGCTGCATTTGGCTGGCGATGGTGCCGGCGTGGTGGTTCAAAGTGATGCACGCGCGGATGCCAGCGCCGGCGGCCTGACGGCATCGCGGTGGCCGCGCGCGGTCACGTTCTGAGACCCGTTCGACCGGGGTGCGATGCTATGATCCAAGCTCGCTGAAGTGTGCGAAATTCCCGCATTTCATCAATTAAATCAATGACTTACGCGCTAGGCCCACCGCTTAACTGTGCGCCCACCAGCCCCGGCCCATGCGACTTAATTCCATCAAGCTGTCTGGCTTCAAGTCGTTTGCCGATGCCACCCACTTTCAGCTGCCGGGCCAGTTGGTCGGTGTGGTCGGACCCAATGGCTGCGGCAAGTCCAACATCATGGATGCGGTGCGCTGGGTGCTCGGCGAAAGCAAAGCCTCGGAGCTGCGCGGCGAGTCGATGCAAGACGTGATCTTCAACGGCTCGGGCCAACGCAAACCAGCCACTCGCGCCAGCGTTGAACTCATCTTCAGCAACGAAGACGCGCGCGCCGGTGGCCAGTGGAACCAGTTTGCCGAAATCGCCGTCAAGCGGGTGCTCACGCGCGACGGCAGCAGCAGCTACCACATCAACAACCAGGCGGTGCGCCGCCGCGATGTGCAAGACGTGTTTTTGGGCACCGGTCTGGGCCCACGCGCCTACGCCATCATTGGCCAGGGCACCATCAGCCGCATCATCGAGTCCAAACCGGAGGAGCTGCGGCTGTTTCTGGAAGAGGCGGCGGGTGTCTCAAAATATAAAGAGCGCCGCCGCGAGACCGAAAACCGCCTGAGCGATACACGGGAGAACTTGACCCGCGTGGAAGACATCCTGCGCGAGCTCAATGCCAACCTGGAAAAGCTCGAAAAGCAGGCCGAAATCGCGCAGAAGTACAACACGCTGCAGGCCGAGGTCACGCTCAAGCAGCAGCAGCAGTGGTTTTTAAAGCGTGCCGAGTCTGAGGCCGAGCAGGCCAAGGTAAAGGCCGACTCCGAGAGTGCGGTGAACGCGCTGGAGAGCCGCGTGGCCGACCTGCGCCACATTGAGGCCGAGCTTGAA
>JAYUGJ010000078.1:0-58199 GCA_043738425.1 Burkholderiales bacterium | reverse complement strand
AACAAGCTGGCCTCACTGGTTGAGCGCTTAGCCGAACTTGATCGCCAACTCGAAGATCCGGCGGTCGTCAACAATATGGACAACTACCGCAAGATCACCAGGGAGCACGCGGAAATTGGGCCCGTTGTTGCGCTCTATAACAACTATCTGGAGACGGAGAACGACATCGCCGCAGCCGAAGACTTCGCAGCCGACCCCGAGATGCGTGACTTCGCCGACGAAGAAGTGAAGGCAGGCAAGGCCAAGCTTGAATCGCTGGAACTCGATCTGCAAAAACTGTTGCTGCCGAAAGACCCCAACGACGAAAAAAACACCTTTCTCGAAATTCGCGGCGGCACGGGTGGAGACGAATCCGCGCTGTTTGCCGGCGACCTGTTTCGCATGTACACACGATTTGCCGAGCGCAATCGCTGGCAGGTGGAAATCATTTCGGAGTCACCCGGCGAGGTCGGTGGTTATAAAGAGGTCATTGCGCGCATCGTCGGCACGGGTGTCTATTCCCGACTGAAATTTGAATCCGGTGGCCACCGCGTACAGCGCGTACCGGAGACCGAAACGCAGGGGCGCATTCACACCTCCGCGGCAACGGTTGCTGTCATGCCCGAAGCTGACGACGCCACCGCGATTGCGATCAATCCTTCCGATGTTCGCGTCGACACCTTCCGCGCGTCGGGCGCTGGTGGTCAGCACATCAACAAAACCGATTCGGCGGTGCGCCTGACGCACATTCCGACCGGCATCGTGGTGCAGTGCCAAGACGGCCGCAGCCAGCATAGCAACCGTGACGTGGCGTGGAAGCGGCTGCGTTCGCGTTTGTTCGATTTCGAAATGCGCAAGCGCATGGAAGAGCAACAAAAACTCGAGGACACGAAAACGGATGTCGGCTGGGGCCACCAGATTCGCAGCTACGTACTCGACCAAAGTCGCATCAAAGACTTGCGCACCGGCTACGAGGTGTCGGCCACGCAAAAAGTGCTCGACGGCGACCTTGATCCGTTCATCGAGGCCAGCTTGAAGCAAGGCGTGTGAGCCGATGCTGGTCGCTATACTGCGTGTCACATATTGAAGATCGGTGGCACGCATGAAAAAAATCAATGTCCGCGAACTGCGCAGCGAGATTCCACACCTGCGCGAAACCCTTGCGCTCGAGCATGAGCTGGTGCTGGTGTCCAACGGCGAAGCCGTCGCGCGGATCCTGCCCATGCCCGGCAAGCGGCATGCGCCGTCGCTTGCCGAACATCGCTCGAAGATGAAGATGGTGAGCGTGCCCTCCGAGGTACTGATCCGCGAAGAGCGTGACCGGCGCTGACGATGGCCGTGTATGTGGACACCAGTGCGCTGGTCAAGCGCTATGTACTGGAGCCGACCTCGCCTGCCTTCGATGCGTTCGTCGCAGCAGCCGACAAGGATCTGTTCATCAGTCCCTTGACCATCACCGAGTTCGAAGCGGTGCTGCATCGGCGGCTGCGGCAGCGTGACTTCGACAAACCCTTCATGCAACGTGCTCAGACGCTGTTCAGCCAGGATATTGCTGCGTCGCTGTGGCAAGTTCAGGCGTTCGAACCGGCGGCGTTTCAAGATGCCGTCCGGCTGATCCGCGAAGCGGGCGTTCCGCTGGCCACGCTGGATGCGCTTCATCTGGGCAGCGCACTGCACTACGGCTGCACTCACATCGCCACCAGCGACACACAACTCGCCCGGGCCGCGCAACGCAGCGGTCTGGTCATCCACGATTTTTCGAGCTGACCCCATGCGCGAAGGCACTGCCCCCGTGATCCGGCGCGAGGACTACACCGCGCCGCCGTTCTGGATCAAGTCCGTCGACCTCACGTTCGACCTCGACGGCGCTAAAACGCTGGTGACGAGTCGCATGCAACTCGAGCGCAACACGGCCGTAGCACCGCAGCCGCTGCGGCTGCACGGCGAAGAGTTGACGGTGCTGCGCGTGTCGGTCAACGGCGAAAGCGTGTCGTTTCGCCACGAAGACGACGCGCTGCTGGTCGACAGCTTGCAAGACATGCCACCGGGGCCGTTCACGCTGGAGATCCGCAACACCTGCGCGCCGGATCGCAACTCCCAGCTGTCGGGGCTGTACACCTCGAACGGCGGGCTGTTCACGCAGTGCGAGGCCGAAGGCTTCCGGCGCATCACCTACTTTCTCGACCGGCCTGATGTGATGGCGATTTACACCGTCACGCTGCGCGCCGATAAAGCGGCCTACCCGGTGCTGCTGTCGAACGGCAACCTGGTCGAACAAGTCGAGCTCGATGGTGGCCGCCACCAAGCCACCTGGCATGACCCGTTTCCCAAACCGAGCTATTTGTTTGCGCTGGTAGCGGCCGATCTGGTCGCCCGTGAGCAGCGCATACGCACGCGCGCCGGACGCGACCATCTTCTACAGGTATGGGTGCGGCGCGGCGACCTCGACAAGACCGATCACGCGATGCAGTCGCTGGTTGCCAGCGTGGCATGGGACGAAGCGCGATTCAAGCTGCCGCTCGATCTGGAGCGCTTCATGATCGTCGCGGTCGGCGACTTCAACATGGGTGCGATGGAAAACAAGGGGTTGAACATCTTCAACACCAAGTTCGTGCTGGCGAGCCCGGCCACCGCCACCGACATCGATTACGCGGGCATTGAAAGCGTGGTCGGCCACGAGTACTTCCACAACTGGAGTGGCAACCGCGTCACCTGCCGCGACTGGTTCCAGCTCAGCCTGAAAGAAGGCCTGACGGTGTTTCGCGACCAAGAATTCAGCATGGATATGGCGGGCAGTGCGCCGGTTGAAATCACACCGGTTCACACCACCGTGATCACCGCACGCGACGTCAAACGCATCGAAGACGTGCGCCAGCTGCGCCAGTTGCAATTTCCTGAAGATGCGGGTCCGATGGCACACCCGGTGCGCCCCGACAGCTACCAACAAATAAACAACTTTTACACCGCCACCGTCTACGAAAAGGGTGCCGAGGTGGTGCGCATGATGCAAACGCTGGTGGGCCGCGCTGGCTTCGAGCGCGGCATGCAGCTGTACTTCCAGCGCCACGACGGCTGCGCCGTCACCTGCGACGATTTCGCGCAAGCCATCGCCGACGCCAACCCGGCCAGCCCGCTGGCGCTGCACCTGTCGCAGTTCAAACGCTGGTACGCACGTGCCGGCACACCGCAGCTGAGCGCAGCCGGCCATTACGACGCGGTGGCGCGCAGCTACACCTTGACGGTCGAACAATCACCGAGCGACAGCGAGCCGTTCGTGATTCCGCTGGCGCTGGGGTTGATTGCAAGCGACGGTCGCGCGCTGCCGCTGCAGCTCGACTCCGAGACCGACGCGGTCGGCACCGGGCGCGTGCTGGTGTTGACCGCCACGCAGGCCAGCTACACCTTCGTCGACATCGCCAGCGCACCGGTGCCGTCGTTGCTGCGCGGCTTTTCGGCACCGGTTGTTCTCAACGATGACCGCACCGACGCCGACCTGTTGGTGCTGCTGCGCCACGATTGCGATGCGTACAACCGATGGGAGGCGGGGCAACGGTTGGCGTTAGGCCGCCTGCTGCAAGCCGCCCGAAGCGACGAGGGTTTGACGCTAGACGACGCATTCATCGAGTCGATGCGCGACATCTTGCGGCACCCGACACTCGACGCGGCGTTCAAGGAGCTGGTACTCACGCCACCGAGTGAGGCGTATCTGGCCGAAAAGCTCACGGTGGTCGACCCGCAACGCATCCACGCCGCACGTGAATCGATGCGCGCGCAGCTCGCATCGGCCTTGCGCGCCGACTGGGTGTGGGCCTTCGAGCAGCACCAGGTCAGCGGCAGCTATACACCTGACCCCATATCGACAGGCAAGCGGGCGCTGGCCAATTTGGCGTTGGGCATGTTGTGCCTGAACGCAGTGGCCAGCGGCGATGCCATCTGGCCCGGCCGCGCGTACCAGCGCTTCAAAGACGCCACCCACATGACCGACCGCATCGGTGCGTTGGGCGCATTGGTGAATTCGCATGCCGAGCTGGCCACGCCCGCGCTGGAGCGCTTCCACGCGCTGTTCAAAAACGAAGCACTCGCGATCGACAAATGGTTTTCGCTGCAGGTCACCGCGCCGGAGGTCGATGGCCGCGTGTTTGCCCGCGCGCAGCAATTGTTGAAGCACCCCGACTTTTCCATTCGCAACCCGAACCGCGCGCGCAGCTTGATCGCCGCGTTGTGTGCGATGAACCCGGCAGCGTTCCACCGCACCGATGCGGCAGGCTATGTGTTTTGGGCCGACCGCGTGCTCGAACTCGACGCAGTCAACCCGCAACTGGCGGCACGCATGGCACGCACGATGGACCGCTGGAGTCGCCTGGCCGAGCCCTACCGCAGCGCTGCACACGAGGCCATCAGCCGCGTTGCGGCGCAAACCGATTTATCCCACGACGTGCGCGAAATCGTTTCGCGCGCACTGGCGTCGTAAGCACCGGCGTGAAGGAAAAACTATGAACGCAAAAGTCAGCCTGACGCAGTATTTGGTTGAACAACAGCGCCAGCACGGCCACATACCCGGCCAGCTGCGCTTGCTGATCGAGGTGGTCGCGCGGGCCTGCAAACGCATCAGCATCAGCGTCAACAAAGGTGCGCTGGGCGATGTGTTGGGCAGCGCCGAAACCGAGAACGTGCAAGGCGAGATGCAAAAGAAGCTCGACATCATCGCCAACGAGGTGCTGATCGAAGCCAACGAATGGGGCGGCCATTTGGCCGCCATGGCCAGCGAAGAAATGGAAGACATCTACGTGGTGCCGAACCGCTTCCCGCAGGGCGAGTACATGCTGATGTTCGACCCGCTCGACGGCTCCAGCAACATCGACGTGAACGTCAGCATCGGCACCATTTTCTCGGTGCTCAAGCGCGAAGACTCTGGTCGGCCCGTGAGCGAAGCCGACTTCTTGCAACGCGGCCGCCAGCAGGCCGCAGCGGGCTACTGCGTGTACGGCCCGCAAACCACCTTGGTGCTGACGGTGGGCGACGGCGTGGCGCTGTTCACGCTCGACCGCGAACAGGGTTCGTGGGTGCTCACGCAAGACGACTTGCGCATTCCCGAAGACACCAAAGAATTCGCCTGCAACACCAGCAACGCGCGCCACTGGGCACCGCCGATGAAGCGCTACATCGACGAATGCCTGGCCGGCAAAGATGGCGTGCGCGGTAAAGACTTCAACATGCGCTGGGTCGGCAGCATGGTCGCCGATGTGCATCGCATCTTGATGCGCGGCGGCGTGTTCATCTACCCGTGGGACCAGCGCGAGCCCCAAAAAGCCGGCAAGTTGCGCCTGATGTACGAAGCCAACCCGATGGGTTTTCTGGTCGAACAAGCCGGCGGCGCGGCCACCAACGGCAGCCAACGCATTCTCGATATCGAACCCGACGCGCTGCACCAGCGCGTCAGCGTGATGATGGGTTCGAAGAACGAAGTAGACCGCTTAACCCGCTATCACCAAGCGGCCGGCTGATGTAGCCGCACCTATAATTTCTAGCTTGCCGGTGTAGCTCAGTTGGTAGAGCAGCTCATTCGTAATGAGAAGGTCGAGGGTTCGATTCCTTTCTCCGGCACCAATGCAATTCGTTAAATGAAAAAGGGCCGGCAACACGATGTTGTCGGCCTTTTTTTTGACCGGCTCAGGTCGGCGTGGCGCGCGCTTTAGCGGTCGTGGTTACCGGTGGGTGACAGGCTGACCAGCACCTTGTCGACCCGCTTGCCGTCGAGATCGACCACCTCGAAGCGCCAGCCTTCCCACTCCACCGTGTCGGTGGTGTGGGGCAGTCGGCCGAGTAGCAGCATGACCATGCCGGCCAGCGTGTTGTAGCGGCCGCGGCCTTCTTCGGGCAGGTCTTTCAGGTCGAGTCGGTCTTTCATTTCGGGCACTGGGATCAACCCGTCGAACAACCAGCTGCCGTCGTCGCGTTGCACGGCCCAGGAGTCGTCGCTGGGCGTGGTGAATTCGCCGGTGATGGCTTCGAGCACGTCGCGCACGGTGATCATGCCCTGCACTTCGCCGTACTCGTCGACTACAAAAACCAACTGCGTGCTGGAGGCACGAAACTGGTCGAGCAGTTCCATGCCCGACAAGGTTTCCGGCACGAACACCGCGGGCTGCAGCCGCTCGGTGATGGCCAACGCGGCACCGCCCATGACTTGCTGCAACAGGCTTTGCGCAGACACCAGGCCCAGCACATCGCCCAAACCACCACGGCACACCGGGTAGCGCGAATGTTCGTCAGCGGCGATGACGCGCAGCACGTCGGCGGCCGGCGCGGCAGCTTCCAGCCACACGATTTCAGCGCGCGGAATCATCATCGAGCCGACCTGGCGGTCGTCGAGGCGAAACACATTGCGCACCATCTGGTGTTCCTGCGCTTCGATCACGCCAGCGTCCAGTCCTTCTTCCAGGCTGGCGGCGATTTCTTCTTCGGTCACGCTGCGGCTGGGCCCGCCGCGTATGCCCATCAGGCGCAGCGTGCCTTCGGTGCAAAACGACAGCAGCCTGACGAACGGGCGCGCCGCGGTCGATAACCAGTTCATTGGCTGCGCCACCAGCCGCGCCACCGACTCGGGGTACATCTGCCCGACCCGCTTGGGTACCAGCTCACCGAAGATGATGGTCAAAAAAGTGATGACTACCACCACCATCGCGGTAGCGGTGACGGTTGCCGCGCGGTCGTGAATATCGAAGGTGCGCTGCAGCCAAATCGAAAACGGCGCCGAAAAAGCAGCGTCGCCGACGATGCCGTTGAGCACGCCGATGGAGGTGATGCCGATCTGGACGGTCGATAAAAACTTGGTCGGGTCGTCGTGCAGTTCCATCGCCGCCACGGCACCGGAATCCCCGGTTTCGACCATGACCTGCAATCGTGCCTTGCGGCTGGCGGTGAGCGCCATCTCCGACATCGCGAACAACGCGTTGACAAAAATCAGAAAAATCAACAGGGCAACGTCCATGCGGGGCGCAGGTAGATCCAGGATATTCAGCGTAGCAGAATCAAGCGATGCTTTATTTGGTCGGCGACCTCCAGGGATGCCGCAGCGCGCTGCAGCGCCTGCTCGACAAAATCGATTTTTCGCCTTCGCGTGATCACCTGATCGCGCTCGGTGATCTGGTCAATCGCGGGCCCGACAGCCTGGGCACGCTGCGCCTGTTGCGCGACCTGGGTGCGGCGGCGACCTGCCTGCTCGGCAACCACGATTTGCACCTGCTGGCGGCGGCGCACGGCGTGCAACCGCTGCACCGCAGCGACACCCTGACCGAGATTGTTCATGGGCCAGAGCGCGACAGCTGGATCGAGTGGCTTCGGCATCGCAAGCTAGCGCTGCACCAGCAAGGCTGGCTGATGGTGCACGCCGGTGTTGCACCGCCATGGACGCTTGCCACCACGCTGCAATTGGCCGCAGAGATCGAGCAGCAGTTGCGCGGCCCGCGCTTGCACGACTTTCTTAGCGTGATGTACGGCAACGAGCCGCGCCGCTGGAGCGATCAACTCGCCGGTGTCGAGCGGCTGCGTTTTGCAGTCAATGCGCTGACGCGTATCCGCTTCGTAGCGGCCGACGGCACCTTGGACTTCGCGACCAAGGAAGGTGCGGCCGATGCGCCGCCGGGCCTGCTGCCGTGGTTTGCAGCCGCCGACCGACAAACCGCGGGTACGCCAATCGCCTTCGGGCACTGGTCGACGCTGGGCTTGATCCACCGCGCCGACCTGCTCGCCCTCGACACCGGCTGCGTGTGGGGCGGCCGGCTGAGTGCCGCGCGCATCGACCCGAGCGGCGTGACGGAAATCATCCAGGTCGAATGCGAAGCCGCACAACACCCCGGCTGACGCCCGGTGCGTGCTCGCGCCGCCCATACAATTCGTAGCGCTGGAAGCGTGGCCGAGTGGTTTAAGGCTGCAGTCTTGAAAACTGCCGTGGGGGTAACCCCACCGTGAGTTCGAATCTCACCGCTTCCGCCAGAAGGCGAGTCTGGTTTTGCTGCATCGCGACTTGCCGCACCACGTCGAACCTCTGCCGACAACGGTGCTCGGGCGGGCGGGCGCACATCGCACGCCGCGGCCAGCGCTGCGGCTCAATACTGGCGTTTATGAGCCGCTGCAACGGCCGCGCCAAAACGCTTTTGTCGCCTGAACCCTATCGCTGCTTGCCCACACCATGACGACTAATGCGCGCGCCGACGGTGCCATCAACCGCTGCGACACGGCACCATCCGCCGCTGCGGCAGGCGCTGCATGAGCGGTACCGTAGGCGCAGCCGTGATACTGGTTTTCGCCAGCGTTTTCGCGCTGTTGCTGGTACCGATACTGGTGTTTGCAGTCGAAATATTTGCCGCGCGGCTGGCCGACGAGCGCGCAGAACCGTCGCACCGAAACCCCCATGCGCCAGCACGCGACAACGCTGCAGCGCCGGTTCAGCTTGCGGTGCTGATGCCGGCACACAACGAAGCGGTCGGCATTGCGGCGACGTTGTTCAATGTGCATTTGCAACTGGCGCCCGGCGACCGAATACTGGTGGTGGCGGACAACTGCAGCGACGCCACTGCAGCGGTCGCGGCGGCCTGTGGCGCGGAGGTGATCGAACGCAGCCACGCCACCTTGCGCGGCAAAAGCTACGCACTCGACTTCGGCATGCAGCACCTGGCGCTGAACCCGCCCGGTGTGTTGGCCATCGTCGATGCCGATTGCACACTGGCACCCGGCTGCCTGCATCACCTGGTCGCCACCTGCTTGCGCAGCGGCCAACCTGCGCAGGCTTTGTATTTGATGGACGCGCCCGACGGCGCGCCGCTGCGTATTCGGGTCGCGGCTTTCGCGTGGCGGGTAAAAAACTGGTTGCGCCCGCTGGGTGTGGCCCGCTTGGGTGGTGCGTGTCCGCTGATGGGCAGCGGTATGGTGTTTCCTTGGGCAGTCATCAGCCGCATGCCGTTGGCCAGTGGTCATTTGGCCGAAGACATCAAGCTGGGGATGGAGCTGGCCCGCGTCGGCTCGCCTGCGCGGTTTGTTGCCGCCGCGCGAGTGCACAGCGTCTTCCCCGCCACCAACGCGTCTGCCCACACGCAACGTGCGCGATGGGAGCACGGACACCTGGCGATGATCCTGTCGGACGGGCTGCCATCGTTGCTGCGCGCGGCAGCACACCGCGATGCCACGCTGTTCGCGATGACGCTGGACCTGATGGTGCCGCCGCTGACCTTGTTGCTGGGGTTGACGCTGCTGTCGGTGCTGCTTGGCTTGGCACTGGCCCCGTGGCTGGGCGGGTTGCTGCTCTGGATCAGCGGTTTTGGTTTGGTGGTGATTACCACGGCCCTGGTGCGCGCATGGTGGCTGGTCGGCCGCCCGTTGTTGTCCAGCCGCGATCTGTTGCGCGCGCCGGTGTATGCGCTGGCGAAGATTCCGGTTTACCTGAAGTTCGTGACGCAACGGCAAAAGGAATGGGTCAGAACCAAGCGCCACGACGAAAAGCCGTGAGTTCGTTGTAGCCGCCGCGATGCGCATCGATGCGCACATGAGCGACCCGGTCGCCATACTGCCAGCCGAATAGACCAGACCCGCTTCAGCGCCACTTCGCGAGCAGCCACACGCCGGTCAACACCAATGCCGTGCCTGCGGCCAGCCACCAGGTGAATGGTTCACCGAGCAGCCACACACTGAGCAGCAAGGTGGACAGCGGGCCGACCATGCCGGCTTGGGCTACGCGGGCCGCACCCATGCGCTCGATCGCCATCATCACCATCAACACCGGCGCAAACGTGCACAGCACTGCGTTCAACAACGACAAGCCGATGACTTCGGGCGCGACGGCCAACGCCGACCACGGCCGCAACACGATGAACTGCGCAATGCACAGCAGGCAGGCCACGCTGCTGGCCAGGCCGGTGAGGCGCAACGCGCCGAGCCGCTTTACTTCTTCACCACTGGCCACCAAGTACACCGCGTAGCTGGCGGCGCTTAAAAAAATCAACACCGCGCCGAGTACCGCGTGCGGGCCCACATGGGTCAACTCGCGGCCAAACACCAACAGCACGCCGCCGTAGCTCACCGCCAGCGCAATCAGCTGGCGCGGTGTGACCGATTGCTTGAACACCAGCACCGCCAGCACCAACACCAGCGTCGGGTTCAAGTAAAGAATCAACCGCTCCAGGCTGGCGCTGACGTATTGCAAGCCAAGGAAGTCGAGCGTGCTGGCGAGGTAATAGCCGCAAAAGCCGAGGCCGGCGATGACCAGCCAGTCGCGCCGCTGCAGCGCGGGCCTACCACGGCTGGCCCATACGCTGAGCGCAGCAAACAGCGGCAGCGCAAACCACATGCGCAACGCCACCAAGGTGATCGCATCGACACCGTAACCGTAGGCCAACTTCGCGATGATGGCTTTGCCCGAAAACGCGACCGCGCCCAGCGTGGCCAGCCATAGACCTGACCCCAGCGCGTTTTTTTGCAACGCGGCGACGCGGTTCGCGTCAGGCGACTGCACCAGCGACGTCTCGGGCGGCCGCTGGTCCGGGCCTACTCCCACGCGGGCGTGGCGCTCATCACCTCTTGCAGCGTGGTCAGGCCTTCGGCCACCTTCATCGCGCCTGCCAACCGCAGTGGCCGCATGCCGTCTTGCAGCGCTTGCAGGCGCAGCTGGGTGACGTCGGGCACCGGCTGGATACTGCGGCGCGCGGTGTCGGTGACCGACAGCAGTTCATACAGGCCCGTGCGGCCCCTGAAACCGGTCATGCGGCACTCCAGGCAACCCACGGGCTTGTACGGTTTGGCCGTCCCATTCAAGCGCCAGGGCTTGACGAACTCGGCCATTTTTTCCGGCGTCACGCTGTCGTCTGGCTGCTTGCATGCGACGCACAACGTGCGCACCAGGCGCTGCGCCAATACGCCGATCACGGTCGCACCGATCAAATACGGTGCCACGCCCAAATCGACCAGCCGGGTGATGGCCGAGGCTGCATCGTTGGTGTGCAACGTGCTGAAAACCAGGTGGCCGGTGAGCGCGGCCTGAATCGCCATCTCAGCCGTTTCCAGATCGCGAATTTCGCCGACCATGATGATGTCCGGGTCCTGCCGCATCAGCGCGCGCACGCCTTCGGCAAAACCGAACTCGAGCACCGGCTGCACCTGCGTTTGGTTGAACGCGGGTTGAATCATCTCGATCGGGTCTTCGATCGTGCACACATTGACTTCGTCGGTGGCCAGCCGGCGCAGCGTTGAATACAGCGTGCTGGTTTTGCCTGAACCGGTCGGCCCGGTGACCAAAATAATGCCGTTCGGCCGCGCCACCAGATCTTCCCAGCGCTTGGCGTCATGGGTGCCGAATCCCAACGCATCGAGCTGCTTGACGCTGGTGTCGGGATCGAAAATACGCATCACCATTTTTTCGCCGAACGCGGTCGGCAGCGTCGACAACCGCATCTCGACTTCATCTCCCTCGGGGTTGCGTGTTTTGATGCGGCCATCGAGCGGTCGGCGCTTTTCAATCACGTCCATGCGACCGAGCAACTTGATGCGCGCAATCATTGCGTTCATCACGCCGGGCGGCACTTGGTAGACGGTATGCATCACGCCGTCGATGCGAAAGCGGATCACGCTCAAATCGCGGCGCGGCTCGAGGTGGATGTCGGAGGCGCGCTGGTCGAACGCGTATTGCCATAACCAATCGACCACCTGCACCACGCCCTGGTCGTTGGCGTCGAGCTGCTTGTTGCTGCGGCCCAGCTCGACCAATTGCTCGAAGCTGGCCATCGCCGAGGCTTCGCCATTTTTGATGGCCGAGCGCACCGAACGCGACAGCGTGTAGAACTCGGTGGTGAACTTTTGCAGCTCGATCGGGCTGACCAGCACCAGCTTCAACGGCTTGCGGGTGTGCGCCTCGATTTCGGCCACCCACTCGATGTCGAACGGCTCGCAGGTGGCCACGGTGATGTCGTTCAGGCCGAATTGAATTGGCAGCGCACAGCGGCGCTCGGCATAGTTGATCGACATCACATCGGCCACCCGGCCGACATCGACTTTCAGCGGGTCGATGCGCAGGTACGGCATGCCGCAGCGGGCGGCCAGCCACTTCGCGAGGTCCTCGATGTCGAGCGGTTTGCCTGAACCAGTGCTGGCCGTGGCGGCCGCGGCACTGGAGGTGGCGGTGGCTGTAGCTGCGCTGCCGTGTTTGCGCACCAGGCCGGCCGCACTCAAGCGCACCAACGGGTGCTGCGCGCTGTGCGTGGTGCCGAAGCGTTTGATGGTGCGGTCGGCCGATTCGCAGTCGATCACGCCGTCGTCGCGCAGCCATTCGACCAGCTGACGCCAGTCGAGCTTGGCCGCGCGCGGGCGGTCGTTTTTCGGCGCGGCGTGCAGTGCGGTCGTGCGTTCGGCAGCGTTCATGGCGGGTGTCTCGCGGGAAATCTTCACGGTGCGTTGCTGCATGGTGACGCCGGCGCGTTTTGCGGTCGGCGCATCGGTACATCGTCTCGTCGGTACGTCGGTGCGTCAGCGCGGCAAGGTCTACCCACACATCGGCAAACCCCGCAGCATCTTCAGCCATTTTCGCGCCGGCAGCCCCAGCTGTTGCGCGATGTGCTCGGCGCGTTCGGCCATGAGATCGGCGTCGGGCCACGCCTGCTGTTTCAGCGCCACCACCACCGTATTGCCCTCACGCGTCGGCCGCAGGCTGCGTACCTGCGCACTGCCAAACGCTGCGGCAATGCGTTGTGCGCTGCGCTCGAAGCTGGCGTCGCGGCCGAACAGGTTGACGGTCATCGCACCACCCGGCCGCAGCAGCCGCCAGCAATCGGCGTAGAACGCATCGCTGTCGAGCACCGGGCTGGCGGCATCGTCGTCGTACAAATCAACGCACAACACATCGGCGCTGGCAGCGCGTGACACATCGGCGGCGTACGCACCGGCATCGGCCTCGACCACTTTCAGCCGCGCGCCCGGCTCGACCTGGAAATAGGCGCGGCCCACGCCGATCACGGTGGGGTTCAGTTCGACCGCGGTGCAGCGCATGCCCAGCACGCCGTGGCAGTAACGGGTAAGCGCACCCGCACCCAAGCCCAGCTGCACCGCGTGGCCACTTGCCAGCGCATCGGTCGGCCGCAGCAGCATCCACACCATCATGCGCTGCACGTATTCCAACTCGATGGCCAGCGGCTTGCGGATGCGCATCGCACCTTGCACCCACGGCGTGCCCAGGTGCAGATAACGCACGCCGTCGGCCTCGGAAATAGTGGCCGGCGCCAGGTCCGGCGCAGCAGGTTTTTTCTTCGTCATGCGCCAGATGTTGCCATCGGGTAGCAGCTCGGCACGGTGCGCGGTCGACTCGTGCGGGCTGGTTGATATCCTTCGCGGTCGCCAGTTGGTAAAGCGATAACAAATTCACACTTTTGAGGAGACAGACATGGCAGACATGCGCGCGTTGGGTCAAACGGAATTCGGCGAAATCGAGGTCATCAAGGAAATGAAATTGCCGGTGCCGGAAGCCACCGGTGCCGACCTGCGGGTGCGCGTGCATGCGGTGGGCATCAATCCGGTCGATGTGAAAGCGCGGCAAGACTGGAACGGCTTCGGCTCGATGCAAGGCGGCATGCCCGCCGTATTGGGCTGGGACGCGTCTGGCGTGGTCGACGCGGTAGGCCCGCAAGCCGACGGCCGTTTCAAGGTCGGCGATGCGGTGTATTTCTCGGGCAGCATTTCGCGCCCCGGCGCACAGCGCGAATACACCGTGGTCGACAGCCGCATCGTCGGCCGCAAGCCTAAAAACCTGACCCACGCGCAAGCTGCCGCGCTGCCACTGACCACCATCACCGCGTGGGAAGGGCTGGTCGATATCGGCGGCATGCGCTTCGACGCCGGCCGCCGTGCGCAAACCGTGTTGATCGTGGGCGGTGCTGGCGGCCTGGGGTCGGTGGCGACCCAAATTGCAGCCCGGGCGGCCGGTGCGTGCGTGGTGGCCACCGCGTCGCGGCCTGAAACCGTGGCGTACTGCAAAAGCATGGGTGCCACCCACGTCATCAACCACCACCAGCCATTGGCACCGCAGCTCAATGCGCTGGGCATCAGCGCAGTCAACCTGGTGCTGCACACCTCGGAGCCCGACGACAACTTCGATGAAATCGGCGCGCTGGTGGCACCACTCGGCCGCATTGTCTGCGTGCTGCCGATCACCCGGCCGGTCGATACCGCGCCGCTGTTTGCGCGCAGCATTTCGATCGCGTTCGAGCTGATATTCACGCGGCCGCTGTTCGGTGTCGACCTGGCGCGCCAAGGCGAAATTCTCGATCAGGTGGCGGGCCTGGTCGAGTCGGGCACGATGCAATCGACGCTGGTGACGCAGCTGCCGTGGTCGGTGGCCAGCGTGCAGGCAGCGCATGCCGCAATGGACAGCCGGCGCGGCATCGGCAAGACCGTGCTGAGCATTCGCGAAAACTGAGCGCCCCGGACGACGCGCTGCGAGTGCTTGCAGCGCGTGCACAAAAAAACCGACGCGATGGCGTCGGTTTTTTTGTTTTCCACCCCCGCGGTGGACTTACTGCGTCTTGGTATTGGCGCTCATGATTTTCTTCGGCATGGCCATCGTGGTCGGGCAAGCAGCCGATTTAACGCGGTGGTAGGTCAGGCCGTCATCGAGTGCGCGCAGCACCATCTTCTTCGACGCGACGGTGACGATTTCGTCCTTCAGCGTTTTGCCATCACCGTAATCAACGATCAAGGTGCCGTCCCACACGTACCACTTGGTCGTCAGTGCCGAGGCGACGTTTTTGCATGCCTTGTCTTCGTACTCGGTGTAGGTGTAGGTGCCGTCGGCGTTATAGACCTCGCGGCTCGGCACGCCTTCGTAGTCGGCGCTGTCGGGTGGGTTGACCCAGGTGCCGACCAGCGACGCGGTCAGCGCGGCGTCGGTTTGTTTGGCAGCGGGTGCGGCGGCGGCAGGCTGAGCCATCAATGCCCCCGCCGTCAAAAAAGCCAAGGTCAATTTGGTGATCACGGTGATTCCTTTGGAGGTGGGTTGAGACCTGGGCAAAAACGCCCGCCGCCGAATAGTACGCAGAAGCAGCCGAGCTGGATGCGAGGCCGGGGTGGCCGACCCACAAACAGGGGGGGCCATGCCAGCGCGTGGTGCGCGACCGCTTGATGCGCAGTCACTTGATGCGCAGTCATTTGGTGCGCAACGAATTGATGCGCAGCTGCTTGGATGTGCAGACATGCGGTGCTCATAGCAAGCCGTGTGCCGCGAACGCAGCCCGCCACGCGGCCAGCTTGCGATCAAAACTCCAACCGGCGTTGGCTGGGCTGGTCGACGGCAGGTGCACCGAAGCAACGCCTGCCATCTGAGCCAATCCCTGAATGTGGCGCGCCGCATGCGCCGATGCGGCGCCGTTGTGCGCCATCGCCTGCAACTGCGGCGCGCGTTGCTTCAGGCTGGCCAGGTCGTTGAGCACGGCGCTGCGGATCGCGCTGTCCAGGCTGCCGACACGCTCGCAGCTGGCGTACACATCCCACAAACCCAGGCCGCGCGCGCTGGCTTCGGCGACCCGACGGGCGTACGGCAGCAGCATCAAATCGACACCCCACATCGCTGACAGCAGCGGCCAAAACGCATTGCGCGGGTGCCCGTAGTACTGCTGTGCGGCCAGCGATGCCAGGCCCGGAAAACTGCCGAGCACGACCATGCGGGTGTGCCGCGACAACACCGGCGGCATGCAGTGAAGCCGCTCGCCGCCATCGTGCGGCGGGGCCATATCAACCGCGGGCCGCTTTGCCATTGCCATTGCTGTTTACTTCCCCGTGCCCATCCCCATCGCCATGCTTCAGGTGCGACAACGCGGCCCATTTCGGCAATGCCGCACCCGCGTTGGCTGAGGTGGCTCGCGCCACATCCGCAAGCGACCAGCCACGCAGCGCCGCCAACGTCTGGGCAATGCGCGGCAGCTGTGCGGGCTCGTTCGGTGGCGCGGGTGCGCAACTCTGCGCGCGCTCGGCGGCGGTGCGGTACAGCCAATGCGGCGCAATGTCCGGCGCATCGGTTTCCAACACGATCGCATCGGGCGGCAGGCTCTGAGCCAGGCGACGCAACTGCAACGCGCGCTCGAACGTCATCGCGCCGCCGAAGCCGAGCTTGAAGCCCAGGTCGACGAACGCCAACGCCTGCTGCGCGCTGCCATTGAACGCATGCGCGATGCCGCCGCGCACCGGCGTGCGTCGCAGGTGCTTGAGCAGCGTGTCGGCCGAACGCCGCACGTGCAAGATCGCCGGCAAATCGAACCGACGCGCCAGCCGCAGTTGCGCCGCGTAAAACTGTTCTTGTCGCAGACGCTGTGCATCGCTGGCCGCAATGAAATGGTCGATGCCGATTTCCCCCACCGCCACCAGCCGCGGGTCGGTGCAATGGGTTTCAAGTGCCTCGGCCAACCGGTCTATGTCAGCGTCGGCGGCTTGCGCCACGTACAGCGGATGGATGCCCAGCGCGTACACCAGCCCGTGCGTGTGCGCCAGGCCGCGCACCGCATCGAAGTTATTCACCGCCACCGCAGGCACCACGATTTGCCCGACGCCGGCCACGCGCGCCCGCGACACCACGCCCAGCGCATCACCACCGAATTCAACGGCGTCCAGGTGGCAGTGCGTATCGATCCAGCGCATCGGGCCATCATGCCTCGGTCAGGTAAGCAGCGTCACAGGAACCCAGCCGAATTTCGCGTCGCGTGCAGCGGTTCGGGTTGAGAACGACTCGCCTGTGGTGCGCCGTAATGCGCGGCCCATGCGACTCGCGTTCAACGGCGCGGCAAGCCGCCGCAGCTTCAAAAAAAAGAACCACAGCAGCCTGCCAGGGCGCACGCGGCATTTCGCGCGTTGTTGTTGAGCCTGCACGTACTGGCATCGACCCGCACTGCGGTTCACTACGTGCTCGACGGGTGGCTGCAGCCACGCAAATCGGTAGCCTTGGCACGCCCATCGCGCAGCGCACGCGCGCCCCGTCGATGCGGTGTGGGTCGCCAACGACCAGGGCGTTGGTCGTGCGCCGTGCCTGCCCGCGGGGAAGTGAGTTCTCACTGGCCGCTCGATGACCGATGACCGATGACTGACCGCTCACGCTGAACTCCGGGTCGATCCAATCGGCTGGGGTGAACAGGACCACGCCGCACCAGTACGCGCCGTGCGCGGCGGTCTATTCGCGGGGCCGGATGAGCGAACTACTTCAGCCCACCAACCGCCCCAACCGCAACCGCAGCACCCGGTCGCAACGCGCGGCCAGCGCTTCGTCGTGGGTCACCAGCACAAAGGCCATCTGGCGGCTGCGGGCCAAGTTGAGCATCAGGTCGAACACGCCGTCGGCAGTTTCGCGGTCGAGATTGCCGGTCGGCTCGTCGGCCAGCACACAGGCCGGTTGCCCCGCCAGCGATCGAGCGATCGCCACGCGCTGGCGCTCACCGCCCGACAACTGCGCCGGTCGGTGATCGATGCGGTGGCCCAAACCGACCTGCTGCAACACCGCCTCGGCTGCAGCCCGCGCTGCAGGTTTGGCGACGCGCCGAATACGCAGCGGCATCGCCACGTTGTCGAGCGCGGTGAACTCGGGCAGCAGATGGTGAAACTGGTATACGAAGCCGAGCTGCTGGTTGCGCCACTCACCTTGGAGTTGTGGGGTCAGGTCTTGCATATTGCGGCCCGCAAGCGTCACCACACCGGAGGTCGGCGCGTCGAGCCCGCCCATCAAGTGCAGCAACGTGCTTTTGCCCGAGCCTGAGGCGCCGACGATGGCCACGGTTTCGCCGGCCGCGATATCGAGATCGACGCCTTGCAGCACCTGCACATCGAGCGGGCCTTCGTGAAACCGTTTGTGCAAAGCAACGGCGCGGATGACGGTGCGGCGCGGGTCGCTGGAACGCGCCGCCAACTCACTCATAACGCAACGCCTCGGCCGGCTGCACCCGGCTGGCGCGCCAACTCGGGTAGATGGTGGCGATGAACGCGAGCACCAGCGAGATCAACACGATCGGCACGATGTCGCCGCTTTGCGGATCGCTCGGCATGCGGCTGATCAGGTAAATGCTGCTCGGCAAAAAGCTCATGTGCAGCAACCGTTCGATGGCCGGCACGATGCTGCCGATGTTGAAGGCAACGAGCAGCCCGAGCCCCATGCCGACCAGCGTGCCGATCACTCCCGAGGCCGCGCCTTGCACCATGAAGATGCCCATGATCGAACGCGGGCTGGCACCCAACGTGCGCAAGATGGCGATGTCGGCCTGCTTGTCGGTCACCGTCATCACCAGCGTCGACACCAGGTTGAACGCGGCCACCGCAACGATCAGCGTCAAGATGATGAACATCAGCCGCTTTTCGATTTGCACCGCCTGAAACCAGTTTCGGTTGGTGCGCGTCCAGTCGCTGAGCCGCACCGCCGGCCCCAAGCGCACCGACAACTCGTCGGCCACCTCGCGGGCTTGCTGCGCGTCTTGCAACCGCAGCTGCACGCCCGTGGGGCCTTCGACCCGAAACAGCCGCGCGGCATCGTCGACGTGAATGAGTGCGAGACCGCTGTCGTATTCATAGTGACCCGCCTCGAAGGTGCCGACCAAGGTGAGCTGCTTGAGACGTGGCACCACCCCGGCCGGCGTGACCTGCCCGCCGGGGGCCACGATGGTGACCTTGTCGCCGACCTGCACGCCCAGTCCGCGCGCCAGCTCCACGCCCAACACGATGCCCCAGCCGCCCGGCACCAGTTTGGCCAAAGTGGTGTCGCGCAGGCGTGCTGCGAGGTCGGTGACGGTGGCTTCCTCGGCGGGCGAGATACCGCGCACGATCGCACCGCGCATGTCGTCACCGCGCGCAATCAGCGCCTGCGCGGCAATGAATGGGGCTGCGCCGACGACTTGCGGGTTGCGCCGGGCTTCGGCCGCCGTGGCTTGCCAATCGGCCAGGGCGTCGCCGCGCGACTGGGTGATCTCGACATGCGAGATGACCGACAGCATGCGGTCGCGCACCTCTTTCTGGAAGCCGTTCATCACCGACAACACGATGATCAACGCCGCCACGCCGAGCGCGATGCCGAGCATCGACACGCCAGAAATGAACGAGATAAAACCATTGCGCCGACCACTGCGACCAGCGCGGGTGTAGCGCCATCCGATCTGCAATTCGTAGGGCCAATTCATAACCCGCAGATGCTATCTGAGCGGTCTGCAATCCGGCGGTCGGCTGCCTGGTGATGGCTGCGGCCGGGCTGCGCGGCGCATTTTTTCTATGCCCGCCGCGCTGGCCTGTGCCACCGCGAGCCGTCGACGACCTGCCACGCGGGTGGTGGCGATGCGATACTCGAAAGCTTGCCTGACATTTGCTGAACGCACCAAAAAACGCGCCAGCGTGGGTCGAGCGATCAACACATCGGGCCACCGATTCACTTGGCGAGTTACCGCCACCACCACGAGAAAGTTAGCCATGAGCGTCAAATACAAAGTCGAATTCAAAGATGACCCGGCCTGTGCCAAAAGCAATGCCCTGGCCGATGCAGCCAACGGTTGCGTGCGCACCAGCATCCCGCGTTACGACGGCAAATGCGACATGGCATTGATCGAGGTGCCCGATGCCGCATCGGCACAGCAGCTGGAAAAATTGATGGCCGCAGACAGCAACATCCTGAGCCACAAAGTGCTTTGATATGCAGCCGCCGGAAGTTGGCGGGCGCAGCATCCAGTGAATTTCGCGGCGCAGCTGCGTTGGCACGGTGACTTGAGGGGCGGCAGTGATGCCGCCCTTTTACTTTGCAGGCCTGCATTTCTGCAGGGGCATGGTGCGTCGTTGCCGCCAGCGCGTAAATTGCCATCGCGGCGCGGGCAACACCAGTTCGCCGCGCGTGACGAATCGCACCCGCCGATGGGGCCGATCAGCCCCATCGGTTGACCAAAGCAATTCACCAGGGCTCCAAACCATGCAGTACTTGCAACGCACAGCGGCGCGGAGGGCGCCGATGCGACTGGCGTCGGCGCTGGCAGTCGTGTTGATATCGATGGTGGCAAGTGCCGCACACACGGCCGAGGCCGCCGACAACTCGGCGGCCGACAGCCGCGCTGCGACTTCGGCTGTGCAGCATTCAGGTGCCGACGCCGCGGCCGCGTTGGTCAGCGGAATTTTTGTTTTCCGCAACGACCCGGGCGGCAGCGCCACGCCGATCGAGGTGCTGATCGACGGCGCGCCCGCGGGTCAAACCACCGCCATGTCGCACCTGTTCAAACCGCTGGCACCAGGCAAGCACCTGGTGGCGTCGATGGGCGGCGCCCGCGACACGCTGGAAGTCGTCGTGCAGCCCGGCGCGCCCGCCTATCTCTGGCAAGAAGTCAAGCCCACCTACCGGTCGGCACCACGCACCGTGCTGCGCCTGGTAGGTGAAACCGAGGGCCAACGTGCGGTGGCGCAAACCCGGCTGGTAACCGGGCAATAGTTCTACACCTTGATAACACCGCGCCGCGACAGCCGCCGTACGCAGGCTCGCAGGCGATGGCGACGCGCCGCAGCTGCGGCAGACGCTCCAGCTGTTTCGCCAGCAACTGGCCCAGCGCTGCGGCCGCGGCGTTATCGATGGCCATCGGCAGCGGGTGTGCTTGCAGTTGCGGCTGGCGTATTCGCCGCCGCCGCCTCCAGCGCCGACGCCAAATCGGCCGACAGGTTTTGTACGCCCAGCACCACATCGAAGCCGGCGCGTTGCATCAGCACCAGCGGTTGCTCGTTGACCCGGCACAGCACCAGGCGCACGTTTTTGCGGACGAGTGAGCGCTGCAACTGCGCCATCGCGTCGAGGCCGGAGGTGTCCATCAACACCAGGCGGTGCAAATCGAGCACCAACGCGCGGGTGCCGGCAGGCGCTTGCTCGGCCAGGTTTTCCAGCTTGGTCACCGCGCCAAAAAACAATGCGCCGTACAGGTTGAACAACAGCACGCCGGGCGGGGTGGGTTGGGCGATGGCGCTTACCGGTTGCACCTGAAACAAGGTGCTCATGCGGTAGATGAAAAACGCGCACGACAACACCAGGCCGATCTCGATGGCCACCGTCAGATCGAACACGACGGTCAAGAAAAACGTGCCGAGCAAGATGGTGCGGTAGCCGGCGCTGAACTGGCGCAACCGCGCAAACTCATGCCACTCGCCCATGTTGAACGCGACGAACAACAAAATTCCGGCGAGTGCGGCCAGCGGCACATGCACCGCCAGCGGCGCTGCCACCAACACCACCGCCAACAGCGTGAGTGCATGCACGATGCCGGCCACCGGGCTGCTGCCGCCCGAGCGCACATTGGTCACGGTGCGCGCGATGGTGCCGGTGGCCGGGATGCCGCCGAACAGCGGCGCGATCATGTTGGCAATGCCCTGCGCCATCAGTTCCTGATTCGGGTCGTGGCGCGGCAGCGTGGTCAGGTTGTCGGCCACCCGCGCGCACGGCAGCGACTCGACCGCGCACAGCATCGCAATCGTGATGGTCGGAATGAACAACTGCTGCGCGCTTTCCCAACTGACGTCGGGCAGCACCAAGGTCGGCAAGCCGGTGGGTATGCCACCGAAACGCGAACCGATGGTCTCGACCGGCAGGTCGAACAACGCGGTGAGCACGCTGAGTGAGACCAGCGCGACGATCGAGCCCGGCATGCGCGACGCGCTGCGCAGCGTGCGCCCTTCGAGCATGCGTACCGGCAACACACCGCCGAGGCTGAACAACTTGGGCCAAAAAAACAGGCCCGCTAAACACGTGGCCCCCAACGCCAGCGCCACCGGGTTGAAGCTGTCGAGGTGCTGCGTAATGGCTTTCAACTGCGCAAAAAAATTCGACGGCATCCTGGCAATCGACAAACCCAGCAGGTCTTTGATTTGCGACAACGCGATCAGCACCGCAATGCCATTGGTGAAGCCGATGACGATGCCGACCGGCACATAACGCACCAGGCCGCCCAACTTCAACGCGCCCATGGCGAGCAGCAACGCGCCGGCCAGCGCGGTCGAGATTAGCAAATTGGTCAGGCCGTAGCGCTCGACGATGCCGTACACGATGACGATGAACGCACCGGCCGGGCCGCCGATTTGCACGTTCGAGCCGCCGAGCGCCGAAATGATGAAACCGGCCACGATCGCGGTGAAGATGCCCTGCTCCGGCTTCACGCCGCTGGCAATACCGAACGCCATCGCCAACGGCAGCGCGATCACACCGACCGTCAGGCCAGCGATCACATCGGCCTGCAAGCGCTGGCGGTCGTAGCCCTGCAGGGTGTCGACCAGCCGCGGATGAAAGCGCGCCAGCTCGAAGCCGAACAACCGCAACCCCGGGCGCTGCGACGGTGCCGCCGGCGAACTCGGCGGCTGCGCGGGTCGCTGCGGCGCGTCGTTCATCTGACCCGCAAACCCGGCACCGCGCCGGGCCACGGTTCCAGCACATGCACACCCGCATGCGCTTTTTCATCCGCGTGGCTGGCGGCCAGCACCATGCCTTCGCTGATGCCGAATTTCATCTTGCGCGGTGCGAGGTTGGCTACCACCACCGTCAGCTTGCCGATCAGCTGCGCCGGCTCGTACGCGCCCTTGATGCCGCTGAACACATTGCGCAGCCGCGGCTCGCCGGTCGCATCACGCTCGCCCACGTCGAGCGTCAACCGCAGCAGCTTGGTCGAGCCTTCGACGTGTTCGCAGTCGACGATTTTTGCAATGCGCAGGTCGATCTTGGTGAAGTCGTCGATGCCGATGGTGGGCGCGAGCGCTTCGCCGCCGGGGCAGTCGGGAACCGCCAGCTTGGCAGCTGCGGTCAGCACGCGCTCGCCGCGTTGGGAAGCGGGTTGGGAAGAGAGTTCGACAGCGGGGCTCGGCGCATCGAACAACGCCTCGAGCGACTTCGGATCGACCCGCTGCATCAGGTGCTGGTACTCGCTGATCGTGTGCGCACCCAATGCGCGGTGCACATCGGCCGATACCAACGGATCGACCCGCAAGAATGTTTCGACCTGCGCGGCCAGCGCGGGCAACACCGGTTTGAGGTAAATCGTCAGCAGGCGGAACGCTTCGATGCACACGGTGCACACGTCGTGCAGCACCGCGTCTTTGCCGTCTTGCTTGGCCAATTCCCACGGCTTGTTTTGGTCGACGTATTCGTTCACCCGGTCGGCCAACAGCATGATTTCGCGCAGCGCTTTGCTGAAGTCGCGCTCGTCGTACAAGCGTTCGATCGCCGCCTGGCCGCTGCGTAAGTGATCGAGCAACACGCGACCTTCGACACCCACATCAGCCGACAACTTGCCGCCGAAACGCTTGCTCAAAAAACCGGCCGCGCGGCTGGCGATGTTGATGTACTTGCCGATCAAATCGCTGTTCACCCGCGCCACGAAGTCGTCGGGATTGAAGTCGACATCTTCGACCTTGCTGCTCAGTTTGGTGGCAATGTAGTAGCGCAGCCATTCGGCGTTCATGCCGAGTTCGAGGTAGCGCAGCGGCGAGATGCCGGTGCCGCGGCTCTTGCTCATTTTTTCGCCGCTGACGGTGATGAAGCCGTGCGCGTACACCCGGTCGGGCACCTTGCGGCCGCTGAATTGCAGCATCGCCGGCCAGAACAGCGTGTGGAAGTAGGTGATGTCTTTGCCGATGAAATGGATTTGCTCGACCGCGGGATCGGCGATGAAATCGTCGAAGCTGCGCGGCTCACCGTGCGCGCGGGCTTTGCCCGCATCGAAGTAGTTTTTCAGCGATGCCAGGTAGCCGACCGGCGCGTCGAGCCAGACGTAAAAGTACTTGCCAGGCGCGTCGGGAATGTCGATGCCGAAGTACGGCGCGTCGCGGCTGATGTCCCAGTCGCTCAAGCCGCCCGCGCCGTGCTCGTCTTTGGTGAACCACTCGCGGATCTTGTTGGCCACTTCGCTTTGCAGCCGCTCGCCGCCGGTCCATTGCTCTAAAAACTCAACACAGCGCGCATCACTCAATTTGAAAAAGTAGTGCTCACTGCTTTTCATCACCGGCGCAGCACCACTCAAGGTGGAATACGGTTGCTTCAAATCGGTGGGCGCGTAGACCGCGCTGCACACCTCGCAGCTGTCGCCGTACTGGTCTTTTGCGCCGCACTTCGGGCACTCGCCTTTGATGTAGCGGTCGGGCAAGAACATGCCCTTCACCGGGTCGTAAAACTGCTCGATGGTTTTGGTGGTGATCAGCGAGCCGTCGCTGCGGTCGCGTAGCTTGCGGTAGATGTCTTGCGCCAATGCGGTGTTTTCAACCGAGTCGGTCGAGTGCCAGTGGTCGAACGCGATGTGAAAACCGTCGAGGTACTGCTGGCGGCCGGCGGCTATATCGGCGACAAACTGCTGCGGCGTTTTGCCGGCTTTTTCGGCCGCGATCATGATCGGCGCGCCATGTGCATCGTCGGCCCCGACAAAGTGCACCTCGTGGCGCTGCATGCGTTGAAAACGCACCCAAATGTCGGCCTGGATGTATTCCATCATGTGCCCCACATGAAACGGCGCATTGGCGTACGGCAGGGCGGTGGTGACAAACAGCTTGCGGGTCATGGGCGGCCACGGTGAAAAACGTCCCTGCCATCACAGCGCGCAACGGCTCGAGGGCACCCGCCGATTCTAGGTGGCACCCTGCCGCTGAGCCCGCTTTGCCGATGTGCTCCGGGCGCAGAAAACACCCCCCTGCGCTAGACTGCGCCGCCCCATTCGGGCATCACCACGCCAGACCCACCGGAGCCGCTATGCCCGCGACCGACAGCGCCTTGTTCGAGGCTTTGAAAACCGTGATCGATCCGAACACCGGAGCCGATTTCGTCAGCACCAAGCAGCTGAAAAACATGCGCATCGACGGTGGTGATGTGGCGTTTGATGTCGAGTTGGGCTACCCGGCCAAAAGCCAGCTGGCGATGCTGCGCAAACTGTTGATTGCGGCGGCCAAAACCGTGCCCGGCGTCGACAACGTGAGCGCCACCGTGTCGAGCAAGGTGACCGCACACGCGGTGCAGCGCGGCGTGCAACTGCTGCCGAATGTGAAAAACATCGTCGCGGTGGCGTCGGGCAAGGGCGGCGTCGGCAAAAGCACCACCGCCGTCAACCTGGCGCTGGCATTGGCGGCTGAAGGCGCCAGCGTGGGCATCCTCGACGCGGATATCTACGGACCCAGCCAGCCGATGCTGATGGGGCTGCACGGCAAGCCCGAATCGGTCGATGGCAAAACCATGGAGCCGATGAAAAACTTCGGCGTCGAAGTGATGTCGATCGGCTTCATGATCGAAGCCGACAGCCCGATGATTTGGCGCGGCCCGATGGCCACGCAAGCACTCGATCAGCTGCTGCGGCAAACCAACTGGGGCGACCTCGACTACCTGATCGTCGACATGCCGCCCGGCACCGGCGACATCGCGCTGACGTTGTCGCAACGGGTGCCGCTGACCGGCGCGGTGATCGTGACCACGCCGCAGGACATTGCGCTGCTCGACGCCAAAAAAGGCATCAAGATGTTCGAGAAAGTCGGCGTGCCGATACTCGGCATCGTCGAAAACATGGCGGTGCACGTGTGTGAAAACTGCGGCCACATCGAACACATCTTTGGGGCCGACGGCGGCAAGCGGTTGGCCACCGAATACGGCATGGACTACCTCGGCGCGCTGCCGTTGAACCTGGGCATCCGGGTGCAGGCCGATGCCGGCCGACCCACGGTGGTCCATGAGCCGGACGGCACCATCGCCCAGCTGTACCAGTCGATGGCGCGGCAGATGGCGATAAAGATCGCGCAACGCGCAAAAGACTTTTCGGCCAAGTTTCCATCGATCACGATTTCGAAAAGCACCTGACCTCGGCGTCGCTACCGCGCCAGCACTGGTTGCGCGTGGCCACGCTGCTGCGTCCGGCGCGCAGCGCCTGTGGCGCAGGCCCGCACCCGCACCCGCACCCGTACCCGTACCCGTACCCGCACCCGCTCGCTTCGGCAGCAGTGGCAACTAGCGCACCGAAGTGCTACGGTTCACCACGGCGGGTGCCGCGCGCTACGCACCGCGCACTGCCCGCAGCACCGAACCCGGCACCGCAGCGCCCCGCAGCACTTCCCGAATCACTGACGTATCACCATTCAAGGAGTACCCCCATGCTGAAGCACCCTTACTCACGCGCCGTCTCCACCTCCATGCTGGTGGCTTGCCTGTCGGCCTCGGTGGCCGGATGCAGCACCATCTCTGATTGGTTTTCATCCACCCCGGCAGCCAGCCCTGCTGCATCGACATCACCGGTGCCGCCCGCCACCGCGCCGGCAGTCACCCCGGCATCGAACGCCGCGGCTAAAGACCCGGCACCGGGCAGCGCCAAGGCCGCCGACTCGGCAACCGCCACCGCCGCCGCGCCACAGCAGGCCAGCGTCTTCTTCATCAGCCCGTTCGACGGCGCGACGGTGACCAACCCGGTCAAGGTGCAGTTCGGCCTCAAGGGCATGACGCTCAAAAATGCGGGCGAAGTTGCAGTGGGTACCGGTCACCACCACCTGCTGATCAACCAACCCGCCATCGCCAAAGGTGCCGGCATTCCGGCCGATACGCAACACATCCATTTCGGCAAGGGCCAAACCGAGACCGAGGTGACGTTGCCGCCCGGAACCCACGTGCTGCGCCTGCAATTCGCCGACGGCTACCACGCGTCGTACGGCCCCGAGATGAGCGCAGCCATCACGGTGACGGTGAAGTAAGCACGCATGCGCCGCGCGCGTTGCCCTTGCCCCTGCCCCTGCCCTTGCCCCCGCCCTCGCCCTTGCGCCCCGCACCACCCGCCATGACCGAACCCGCCGACGGTTTTCACGACACCACACCGTCGGGCTATGCCGACGCCGATGCAGCCGAACCGGCCGCAGCCGGTACCGCAATAGCCGCCACACCGGCTTCACCCCCGCGGCCGTTTTGGCATTGGCTGATCGAAGGCGCGCGCACGGCAGTGTTCATGCGGCCGCGCACCGCCGGTTTGCTGGCAGGGCCGAAAACCGTGCTGACGCTGTTGGTGTTGCTGGTGTTGGTGGGGGCGGCGCTGGAATCGGTGTCGGTCGATGCAACGCAGCGCGGCTACGTCAAGACCGCGATCGAAGCCTGCGGCGTGTGGTTGGTGATGGTGGGTATTTGCTGGATCGTGGTGCGCAGCCGCACGGTGCCGTCGGGCAGCGCCGCGGTGCCCACCCACGAGCCCGACACGCCGACGCTGTTCGGTGTGGTGCTGGCGCAGGAGTTGGTCATCAGCCCGCTGTTGGGTTTGCTGCTGGTGCTGCTGGGCGAGCCGGACCGCTGGTACGCGGCGTTGCAAGCCGGCGCGATGGTGTATCTCGCGGTCGCGTGCTTTGTCGGGGTCGTGGGCTGGATGTTTTTGGCACCGACGCTGCTGCTGTGGCGGCAGGCGTCGCGGCGCGGGCCCCAGCAGATCAAAGCGCGCGTGGCGGTGCTGGCGGGCATGGCGCTGATGGCAGGCGCGCCGCTTTTCGTGGCCGCCGATTCCGGTGCTTTCGATGTGGAAGAAAGTGCGCCGGCAGACTTGGCCGCCACCGAGCGCCCCGGCTTGCAACTCACCCAAGACCTGATCGAGTCGCAAGCCCATGCGCTGCCCGACGCCCTGGAGCAGCTGCAACCCGGCCGACCTGGCATCGTCGATTTGTACGCCATCACCTTTGCGCCGTATGCCGAAGAAGACGTCTTCAGCCGCGAGGCCGGGCTGGTGAGCGAGTTGATGCGCAGCCGCTTCGACGCGCCGCAGCGCACGGTGCAATTACAAAACCATGCGCGTACCGCGGCCGATATGCCTTGGGCAACGCCGCACAACCTGCAGCGCACGATCCAACGCATGGCCGAGTTGATGAACCGTGACGAAGATATTGTGTTCATTCACCTGACCTCACATGGCGCGCGCAACGGGCACCTGGCGGCCAGCTTTTGGCCCATCGAAGTCGACGAGGTCACGCCCCAGCTATTAAAGACCTGGCTCGATGACGCCGGCGTTCGGTTGCGCGTGATTTCCATTTCGGCGTGCTTTTCCGGCTCGTGGATTGCGCCGCTTTCCGACCCCGGCACCTTGGTAATGACAGCCGCCGACGCCGACCACACCTCGTACGGTTGCGGCCGCAAATCCGACCTGACGTTTTTCGGCCGCGCGATGTACGACGAGCAGCTGCGCCATGGTTTTTCATTCGAAGCCGCCCATGCGGCGGTGCGCCCGGTCATTGAGCAGCGCGAAAAAGACGCCGGCAAGGACGATGGTTTTTCGAACCCGCAGATTGCGGTGGGTGCGGCGATACGCGGGCCGCTGGCCAGCTTGGAACAGCGGCTCAGTGCGCTGCCGGCGGCAAGCCGCTGAGCAGCCATTGCCACCGGGCGTGTGGTGGCCCTGCTGCGCAGGCAGCGTGCGCCAGCCGGCTGCCTACAATCGCGACCGCTGTGGCAGCCTGCGCAGCGCCACCCCAACCGGCACCGCTTCGGTGTGACGCATGAGCATCAAGTGTGACAAGTGGATACGCCGCATGGCCGAGACCACCGGCATGATCGAGCCGTTCGAACCGAACCAAGTGCGCTGCAGCGCCGACGGACAAAAAATCGTCAGCTACGGCACCTCAAGCTACGGCTACGACATCCGCTGCGCACCTGAATTCAAGGTGTTCACCAACATCTACAGCACGGTGGTCGACCCGAAAAATTTCGATGAGAAAAGCTTCGTCGACATCCACGCCGATGTGTGCATCATCCCGCCGAACAGCTTTGCGCTGGCGCGCACGCTCGAGTACTTCCGCATTCCGCGCAATGTGCTGACCATCTGTTTGGGCAAGAGCACGTATGCACGCTGCGGCATCATCGTCAACGTGACGCCGTTCGAGCCCGAATGGGAAGGCTACGTGACGCTCGAGTTCAGCAACACCACACCGCTGCCGGCCAAAATTTATGCCGGTGAAGGTTGCGCGCAGGTGCTGTTTTTCGAGAGCGACGAGGTCTGCGAAACCAGCTACAAAGACCGCGGCGGCAAGTACCAAGGCCAACGCGGCGTGACGCTGCCGAAAACTTGACACCTGACCCCCGCAGCCATCAGCCCACCGAAATACCGAGGAACACGCAATGAGAATGGACGGACAGGACGAAAGCTCGAATGTCGACGACGCCCGCGGATCGAGTGGTGGTGGTGGCGGCGGTGGTGGTGGTGGTCGAGGCGGCTTGCGCGTCGGCCGTGGCGGCCTCGGAATCGGCTCGATCGTGATTGCCTTGGTCGCCAGCTACTTTCTCGGCGTGAGCCCGTTGACGGTGCTGAACATGCTGGGCGGCGGAGGCGGTGGTGGCGCACCGATGTCGCAAAGCGCTCCGGGCCCGGTTACCGGCCCGCCTGCCGGCGACGCGCAAGCCAAGTTCGTGTCGCAGGTGCTGCGCAGCACCGAAGTGGTGTGGACCGACATATTTCGCAGCGCGGGCCAAACCTACCCCAGCCCGAAGCTCACGCTGTACCGCGACAGCTACCCGACCGGTTGCGGTGATGGCGACGCAGCGATGGGTCCGTTCTACTGCCCGGCCGACTCACACGTGTATCTCGACATGGGTTTTTTCGACACGATGACGCAGCGCCTGGGCGCACCAGGCCAATTTGCACAGGCGTATGTGGTCGCGCATGAGGTTGGGCACCACGTGCAAAAAGTGCTCGGCATCAGCGACCAGGTCGATGCGGCGCGGCGCGGCGGCTCAGAAGCCCAGGCCAACGCGATGAGCGTGCGGTTGGAACTGCAGGCCGACTGCTTCGCCGGCATCTGGGCCAAACGTTCACAGGCCGAACAAGGCTGGCGGCTCGAACCCGGTGACATCGAGGCGGCATTGAACGCAGCCAAGCAAATCGGCGACGACACCCTGCAGCGCAAGTCGCGCGGCACGGTGGTGCCGGAAAGCTTCACCCACGGCACCAGCGCGCAACGCATGCAGTGGTTTCAGGCCGGCCTGCAAAGCGGCGACATGCAGCAGTGCAATACCTTCGGGGCGAGGTAACGCAGCGCGGCGGCAGTATCTCGTACCTGGTACCTCTGCGCATGGCGACTCAGGCAGCCTGGCCGCAGTGAATTTTTTTTACCGCCGCGCTCCGGCGGGGTGCGCCAGCGGCGCTACTGAACGTAGCTGCCCGGCAGCAAGATGCGCCGGTCCACCGTGTGCAAACTGCGGTGGCCGCAAAACGCCATCGTCAAGTCGAGCTCGTTGTGGATCAGCTCCAAACAGCGGGTGACTCCGGCCTCGCCGAGCGCGCCGAGGCCGTACAAGAAACTGCGGCCGATCAGCGTGCCACGTGCGCCCAACGCCCAGGCCTTCAACACGTCTTGGCCGCTGCGGATGCCGCTGTCCAGCCATACCTCGGTGCGCGAGCCCACTGCATCGGCGATGGCAGGCAACGCGGCAATCGACGACGGCGCGCCGTCGAGTTGGCGGCCGCCGTGGTTCGACACGACGATCGCATCCGCGCCGCAATCAACGGCCAGGCGCGCGTCTTCGGCGTCGAGGATGCCTTTCAAAATCAGCTTGCCGCCCCAGCGTTTTTTGACCCACTCGACATCGGCCCAGGTCAGCGCCGGGTCGAACTGTTCGGCCGTCCAGGAGCTGAGCGACGACAAATCACCGACGCCTTCGGCATGGCCGACGATGTTGCCGAAGCTGCGCCGCCGTGTGCCCAACATGCCGAGGCACCAGCGCGGCTTGGTGGCCAGATTGATCAGGTTCGCCAGCGTGGGTTTGGGCGGTGCGCTGAGGCCGTTTTTGATGTCTTTGTGGCGCTGGCCGAGGATCTGCAAATCGAGCGTCAACATCAGCGCGCTGCAATGCGCCGCGCGTGCGCGGTCGATCAGCCGCTCGACGAAGCTGCGGTCTTTCATCACGTACAGCTGAAACCAAAACGGCGCCTGGGTGTGCGCCGCGATGTCTTCGATCGAGCAAATGCTCATGGTGCTGAGGGTGAACGGCACGCCGAATTTTTCGGCCGCGCGGGCCGCCAATATTTCGCCGTCGGCGTGCTGCATACCGGTCATGCCGGTCGGTGCAATCGCCACCGGCATGGCCGCATCGGTGCCGATCATCTGCACCCGGGTGCTGCGTATGGCGATGTCGACCGCCACCCGCTGGCGCAACTGAATGCGTTGAAAGTCGGCCTCGTTGGCGCGGTAGGTGCCTTCGGTCCATGAACCCGAATCGGCGTAGTCGTAGAACATGCGCGGCACCCGTTTTCGGGCCAACAGGCGCAGGTCTTCGATGCAGGTGATGGTGGGCATGGGCAGCGTTCGGGTGGCAGCTCGCCGCATCCTAATCGGCTGGCGGCGCGGGCTTGCCGTCGACGCCGGCTTGTCTAGGGCGACGCTGAATCGCCCACCCTTGTCAGCGCACGTTCACGATGTCGCGGTGCATCGGTGCCAGCTGCGCCAGCAACTGGTTCTGCGTGCGAAACGCGATGCCTTTGGCATCCATCGCCTGCTGCAACACTTCGACCGTGGCGTTGAAGCTGGCCAGGTTGATGTCGTGCCCGCTGTGCAGCCTGCGCATGTCGTGGGTGGCCTGTTTGCACGGCCCGCCCGACACCTCGCACCATTGCACCACCAGCCGCGCACGGAACTGCGCCTCGTCGACATCGCGAAAAAACGCCGCCAGCTGCGGGTGCGCCAGCAGCCGGTCGCGAAACTCAGCCGCCAGCGCGACCAAGCCGGCCTGACCGCCCAACGCGCGGTACAGCGTGTCGTCGGCCGGGGCGGTCGGAACATAACGGTCGGGCAACTGCTCGGGCCGCGGGCGGTCGTCACTCGGTGCGGCTGCGGGCGGCCGGGCCAGTGCCTCGGTCGGCAGCTCGGCCCGCGCATCGGCGGTTGCCAGCGCGCAGGCAGCGATTACGGCCACGCAGCCGATCGATCGCACCAGGGCGAAACTATTCTTGGGTTTGTTTTTCATCACGGCACCGGTAAATTTCGCCGCCATCAATACGCCAGCTGCACCGACACATACGCGCCGGTTTGCCTGCGCGGTGTCAGCGCCGGCACGATGTGGCCGAGGTCGACATAGGCCAGCGTCAGCGAACACCATTTGTTCGGCACCCACGCCACGAAGGCGTCTTTCCAACTGTCGGCGCGCAGGCCACGGCCATACGCCACCCCGTTCAGATGGTCGGGCTGGCTGCGGTACTCGATACCGAGTGCCAGGTCTTTAGACAGCAGCACCACGGCCGACAGCTCGGGCTGCAGCCGATAGCTGTCGTGCCTGGCACTGCCAAAACCGAGCAAGCCGTTTTGATTCGCCTTGGTCGCGCGCAGCGTGCCGTTGAGCAGCACACCGTGCGCCAGAAATAGCTTGGTCGCGCTCAGGTACGCATCGATTCCCTGGGTGCGCGCACCCAGCGACTGCAGCACCGGTTTGAACTTGCCCGCCTCGAGATTTTTGTACTGCAAACCCAGCGCAATTTGCGGCCACCAGCGGTCGCTGTCGAGCACGGCATCCCCCACCACGCGCCACTTCACGCCCAAGATGGATTGCCGCAAACGCAGGCCCGCAAAACCCAACGGCGCAAGCGAATTTTTGGTGTCGAAGTCTTGCCGCGCAATCGACGCTTCGATCCGGTCGTGCCAGGTGAACGCCGCGCCGTAGCCGGTCAATGCGTAGTCGGGCAGCTGCACGCGGGTGGCAAATGCGCTGGCACCTGCGCTGTCGGCAGTGGCGTGGCTTGCGGTCACCGCCCACGGCGTCAAGCCGCCACCGGCCGCACCGTCGATGCTGCTGACGCCGGAGGTCAACAGCAGCTTGCCGCGCCGGCCCGACACCATGGCCGCAAGCGGCGGCGGCACGTGCCGCAGGCGCACGTCTTCGTGATCGGTGCGTTCCACGCCGGCCGCCGCACCGGTCGGCTCGGCCGTCACCGCGGAGGTGATCGGTGGCAGCACCGGCGCAGCTACCGCGGCGCAAGCCGATAGCACCTGGCAGCCGATGGCTAGCGCCCACCGCATCGCGATCGGGTGGCTTGCGAACGGCGGCCGCGCCAACCTCGGCTGGCATGGCACCGACTGGCGCGGCGGTGGCTGGCATAAAAACATCGACTTCGGTGCCGACCACACCGGTGGCCTGCAAAAAATTACATTGCTTAGACGGTGTCACAGCACGTCATCCGGTGATCGGTCGAAAAACGGCAGGTCGGCCTGCCAGCCGCGCGCCTCGCGGTCTGCCACCGCGCCGGCCGACGGCGGCTGACTCGACCGCGGCGGCGCACCTGCCGGTGCGTCCCCGGCGGCCACCAAGCCACTGGCGCGCACGCCCAGCAGCCGCAGTCGACGCGTCAAGTCGACCCGCTTTAAACAGCTTCCCGCGGCGCGCCGCAGCGCCGCCGCATCGGCCGTGGCGGCGGCCAGCGTGGCATCGCGGGTGACACTTTTGAAGTCGTCGAAGCGCAGCTTGATGCCGATGGTTTTGGCCGCATAGCCTTTGCGTTGCAAGTCGTCGGCCAGCCGGCTGCACAGCGTGGTGAACAGCGTGGTCAACGCATCGCGGTCGCGCACCGCGTGCAGGTCGCGCTCGAAGGTGGTTTCGCGGCTGATCGACTTCGGCTCGCTGTGCAACACCACCGGCCGCTCGCAGCGGCCATGCGACGCCGCATGCAGCCAGGCACCGTAACTGCGGCCGAATTCGGCGACCAAAAACAGCGGGTCGGCCGCCGCGATGTCGCCAATCGTCAGCAGCCCCAGCGCGGTCAACCGCGCCGCCGCTTTCGGCCCGATGCCATTGACCTTGCGCGCGGCCAGCGGCCATATGCGCACCGCAATGTCGGCCGCGCTCAACAACGTCAGGCCGTCGGGCTTGTCCAAATCGGACGCGATTTTCGACAGCAGCTTGTTCGGCGTCACGCCCACCGAGCAGCGCAGCCCGGTCGCGTCGAACACCGCCTGCTTCAATTGCTGCGCCGCTGCCAAACCGGCATCGGCTTGCGCGCCGGGGTGGTCGGTGAGATCGAGGTAGATCTCGTCGATGCCGCGGTCTTCCAGCCTCGGCGCGATCGCACGTACGGCGTCTTTGAAGCGGCGCGAATAGCCGCGGTAGGCCTCGAAATCCACCGGCAACAGCACCGCGCCCGGGGCCAACTGCGCCGCTTTCATTACGCCCATGCCGGAATGCACGCCCAGCGCGCGAGCCTCGTAGGTGCAGGTGGTCACCACACCGCGGCCGGCGTACTCACGCAGCGTGGCAAACCGATAAGCGCCGCCCGGCTGCCATTCGGGCTGGTGCGCACGGCCGCCACCAATTACCAGCGGCAGGCCGCGCAGCATCGGGTAGCGCAGCAGTTCGACCGACGCATAAAACGCGTCCATGTCGAGGTGGGCAATCAGGCGGCGCGGTGGCAGCGCGGGCATGCGGATCAGCGCTGCGTGAACACCGGTTTGCGCTTTGCCAAAAACGCCGCCATGCCTTCTTTTTGGTCCTCGGTTGCGAACAACGAATGGAACATGCGCCGTTCATATTGAACGCCGTCGGCCAGCGTGCCTTCGTACGCGCGGTTGACGCATTCTTTGGCGGCCATCACGCTCGGTCCGCTGAATTGGCAGATGCTTTTGGCGGCTGCCAGCGTCACCGCCATCAGCTCGGCCGCACCCACCACGCGCGACACCAAACCGCAGCGCTCGGCCTCGGCCGCATCCATCATGCGGGCGGTCAGCACCAGGTCCATCGCCTTGCTTTTACCGATGGCGCGCGGCAGGCGTTGGGTGCCGCCCGCTCCCGGAATGATGCCAAGCTTAATTTCGGGCTGACCGAACTGCGCCGTGTCGGCGGCGATGATGAAGTCGCACATCATTGCCAGCTCGCAGCCGCCGCCGAGCGCGAAACCCGCCACCGCAGCGATGACCGGCTTGCGGATGCTGCGGATGGTTTCCCAGTTGCGGGTGATGAAGTCGCCTTTGAACACATCGGCGTATTGCAAGTCGGCCATCGCCGCCACGTCGGCACCGGCGGCAAAGGCTTTGTCACTGCCGGTGATGACGATGCAGCCGATGCGCGGGTCGGCATCGAATGCCTGCAGCGCGGCACCCAGCTCGTTCATCAACCCATCGTTCAGCGCGTTGAGTTGCTGGGGCCGGTTCAGTGTGATGACGCCGGTGTCGAGCGTGCCGTGGGCCGCGGTGCCGTCGGCAGCAGTCGCAGTAGCAGTAGCACTGGCAGCGACAGCGGCGGGCGTGTTCAGGTGGGTGGTGACCAGGATGAATTCAGGCGGCATGGCGGGCTCCGGTTCAGGGTGGCGCGGGGTGTGGCGCAGGCGTGTAGTTAGTTTGTCGCCTACTTGGCCAGTTGCGGCTTGCGTCGGATCATCAGGTCGACATAGGTGTCTTCGCTTTGCTGCACGCGAATGCGCACTGGCAGGTAATGCAGGCTGGGCGCAAACCACACCTCGGCGGTGAGGTCGTCGTTTTTCTTGTTGTCGCGACCTGCGCGCGGCTCACGCGGCTCCACGCGTGGGCGCAGCGGGATCGCCGTGATCGCGCCGAAGCCGGTGTACAGCACCTCGGCTTCACGCACGTCGTAGATCCAGCGCTTGACCCGGCGCGGCATCGCCAGCGGTATCTCGACCGTGCTGCCAGGCGTCAGCAATTCCGGGTGGCGGGTGAACAAATACGTGAGCTGCACAAACTGGCTGGCGGTGTCCTGCATGCCCGGCAGGCGGTCGGCGCGCTTGCCGTTGCTGAGCAACACCGAGTCGGCCTCGAACGCCACGGTGTTGTGCTTCGGATCGCGGAACGCGACCTTGGTGTCTTCGTCGTACCGCTCGGGCGACAAACCGGCGTCGCTGAGCTGGCCGTCGCTGGTCATGCGGCGCGACAACACCGGCGCGAATGACGGGCCGACCATCAGGTCGAGGTGCACCTGGTAGCGCGCGCCGGTGCGCACCCAATCGACCTGCGCGGTGCCGTGCACTTCGCCGTGGTAGTCGCCGGTCAGCTCGTAGGTGATGCGGGTCGATGGCGGCCAGGCGAAGTCGGCTATGCCGGTGGCAGCGGTGGCGGTGGATGCTGCGGTGGATGCAGATGCGCTGGCCGTGGCAGCCGATGGTGATGGTGATGGTGATGGTGATGGTGGTGCCACGACCGCGGGCGCGGCAGCCGACGCAGACGACACGACCGGATTGGCTGCCGCGGTCGACGGGCCGATGCCGATGGTCGGGCCGGCGTCCACCGCACTCGCCGCCGACGCCGCGTCGGCGGCAGCCACGGCCCGCGCTGCCGTCATCGCTGCCACCACCGCGTCGGCATCGTCGGTTGGCTTGGCCAGCCCACGCGGCTTCGGCGGTTTGACTTGCCGCGGCACCGAGGCCGCAGTTGCAGGTGCAGATGCAGATGCAGCTTGCGCGGGCGTCACCTGCCGATCCGGTTTGGGCACGGCTGCGGCCACCTCCACAGCGGCCACCGAAACGACCGGCCCATTCGCCACCGCCGGCGGCACGCTGAATTCCATCTCGCGGCCGACCACCAACTCGATGCGCGCAGGCGCTTTCGCTGCCGTACCGAAATCGATCATGCGGTGCGCCACATCACGCACCACGCAGGCGTGCATGCCGACCACCGTGGCGACCAGCACCGCGCGCGCCGACCAGCGGCGCACCGGGTAGTGAGTGGAGTCCGTGCGGCCGGTGCGGCCCATGCGGCCGAACTCGCGCATCGTCAACCGCTGAGCCACGCGCTACGCAAGGCCACCGCGCTGGCGTCGGCCTGGCTATCGAGTGCCAGCGTCCACACGCAGCCCGCGTCACTCGGCTGCGCCGCCGACGCCTCGAGCGCCAATTGCCGCACACGCTGATCGCGCGACACCAACAGCACCGCGGCTGCGCCCGGCCGCAGCAGCCGCTGCGCGTCGTCCAGCCTGCGCAGCCGCCAATCGTCGACGGCCAGCACCTCGTCGCCGACCGCCACGCCGGCACGTTCGGCCACACCACCGCGCAGTACGTGGGTGACCTTGATGCCGGTCCATGTGCTTTCGCTGACCCGCAGGCCCAGGCGCTGCGCCAGCGACTGCGGGTTCGCGACCGCGCGCACGCCGGCGCGTTGCAGCAGCGGTGGCAGCGGCAGCTCATCGGTGCCATGCACCCACTGGCTCAACTGCTGAGCCAGTGCATCGCAGCGCCTGGTGCCGCTGACCGCGCCCAGCGCATCGCGCACCACCGCAACGATGTCGGCTTCGCTGATCCCGCGGTGCGCCGATGCGGCGCTGCGCGACCACAAGCCCTGCATCACCAGGTCGAGCGTGGCCGCTGGCTGGCCACGGTGGTGGTGATGGTGGTGCGGGTGCGGGCCCGGGTGTTTTTGATGGCGTTGGCGTTGGCGCTTGGCAGCATCGGCCGCTGCGGTGCGCAGGCTCAAGTCGAGCGCCAGCGCCACCAGCGCGCCTTTGCTGTAGTAGCTGACGGTGGCGTTGGCGCTGTTTTCATCGGCGCGGTAGTACTTGACCCACGCGTCGAAGCTGGCTGCGGCCACGCTTTGCACCCCGCGCCCTGGCGTGGCGGCCACCGCGTTGATGTTTTTACTGAGCAAGCGCAGGTAACGCGCCTCGTCGATCAAACCCGCGCGCAGCAACAACAAGTCGTCGTAGTACGAGGTGAAGCCCTCGAAAAACCACAGCAGCTCGGTGTAGTTTTCCTGCGCGTAGTCATACGGCACAAAGTCGCGCGGCTTCAAACGCTTGACATTCCAGGCGTGGAAATACTCGTGGCTGATCAGGCCGAGCAGCGTGACGTAACCATCGGTCGATTCGCTCGCTTGCGCTGGGTTCGCAGCCGCGGCCAGCGTCGGCAGGTCGCGGCGCGCAGCGATCAACGCGGTGCTGGCGCGGTGTTCCAGGCCGCCGTAGCCGTCTTCGACCGCGTTGAGCAAGAACACATAGCGCTCGAACACCACCTCGCGGCGCGACGCTTTGGCCAGCGGGGTGCCATGCCAAAACGCGATGCCGGTTTCGCAAATACGCTGGGTATCGGCGAGCAATCGCGCGCCGTCGAAGTCAGGCAGCGCGCCGGCCACCACCAGCTCGTGCGGCACGCCGCACACCGTGAATTCAGCGCGCCAAAACCGGCCCAACTCAAACGGGTGATCGACCAGTTCGTCGTAGTCGGCCGCCTCGAAAGTGGCGTTGCCACAGGCAGGCATTGCCGTGGCGATGTGCCAGCCGCGCGGCAGCGAGCGCAGCGCGATGCGGTGCGGCTCGGCTTCACGGCCTTCGACCCGCAAGCAGGTGCTGGTGCCGTTGAAAAAACCGCGCTGCGCATCTAGAAACGCCGCGCGCACCGAGCTGTCAAACGCATAGACGAGGTAGCTGACCACCAGCGCACCGCGGCCGCTGCACTCGACCTGCCAGCTGGCTTTGTCGCATTGCGTGACCGCGACGCGGCGGCTGCCCTGCCGGGCTTCCAGGGCGCTCAGGTGGCGCGCGAATTCACGCACCAAATAGCTGCCGGGTATCCACACCGGCAAGCTCAGGCGCTGCAGCGCGGCGGGCGCGGGCACGGTCAAGGTGACGCGAAACAAATGCGCGTTCGGGTTGTGGAGGTCGATGCGGTAAGAAATCATGGGGATCGCTCATGTCAGCCAGGGCATGGATCGCAACAGCTGCGGTGACGGTGGCGGTAGCGGTTGGTGCTGCGCGCGTTTTTTACGCCTGTCAACTGCGCAGCTCGGTGGGCAATGGGAACACACCCTGGCAGGCGACACACACAAACAGTTTGCGGCCACCCAGCGTGCCGCGCTCGATGGTCGCGCCGCACACGCGGCACGGCTGCTGCGCACGGTCGAACACATGGAAGCGCGCCGCCTCGAAGGTCGCGCCCGCTTTGCGCTCGGCCCGGTACAGCGCGGTCGGCACGCACACGCCGTCGGTGCGAAAGCTGCGGTGGGTGACCTGATGCACCGCGCTGGCCAGGCGGTGCCGCTCGATGTCGGTCAACTCACCCAAACGCCGCCACGGGTTGAGGCGGGCGACAAACGCAATCTCGCTGCGCAGGTAGTTGCCCAAACCGGCCAGCACACGCTGGTCGAGCAATGCATCGGCGAGGCGGCGGCGCGGAAACAGCGCCAGCCGCGCAGCAATATCGCGCACCCCGACGGCGTCGTCGAGCACCTCTGGGCCGAGGCTGGCGAGGTACGGATGCTGCATTTCTGCGCCGCGCCGTAGCCACACCAGATCGGTCGCGCTGTAGAGCACCGCACGCGACGGCCCGGTGTCCAGCACCAACCGAATCGCGCGCGCCAGCAGCGGCTCGTCGGGCCGGTTGACCACCCATTCACCGTACAGCTGGTTGTGCGAATACAGCACATCGCCGGTGGAAAACCGGCTGAGCATGGCTTTAGACCTGGCCCCCACCGACTCGATCACCGCGCCGCGCAATGCGCGCTCCATCACCGCGAGCTTCGGGTGCGCCAGCGTCATGCGCAGTGGCTGGCCCGCCACCGCGTGGTGCACGGCCTGCGCAGCTCGGCGAATTTCCGGGCCCTCAGGCATCGCCCGCGGCAGCCAACGGACTGCGGCAGCTCAGCAGCATTCAGCTGCCCGCCGCGCCGACAAAGCAGCTCAGGCTGGCGACCAGCGTGAGGTGCCAACGCAGGCGCAACCACCCGCCGGCGGCATGCAGTGGGTAAACGCGGCGGTCGACCAGGTAACACACGACCAGCATCGCGCCCAACAACACCAGCCCGGCGTAGGCAGGCATGACCATGGCCACCCACGCCACCAGCGACGGCACCACGCCCCAGCCAAAACGCGACGGGTCGGCCGGCTGCGCGCGCATGCCCAGACCCCAGTGAATGCCGCCGAGAAACGAGACGATGGCACCGGCATACGCCGACAGCCCCACCGCAACATACGGATGCGCATCGGGCCGCACGATCCACAACAACGCAGCCCCGACCACGAACGGCAGTAACCCGGCATAGCCCAGCCGCAGCATGGCTGCGCTGGGCGCAGGGGTTGCGTTCGAGGCCGCCGCAAAGGGCGCCGTGGGGTCGCCTGCGATCAAAAAAGCTCTCCATTCAACTGCGCTTGCAGCGACTTCGATTGCTGCTTCACGGCTTCGTAGAACCCGGTAAACGAGCGGCAGGAGTTCTCCGGGTTCGGCAACAAGCGCAGCGCCGGACGCAGCGTGGCGAGTGACGCCAGTGCCGCGTCGTAGCCCGGCATGGGCGCACGCCGCGCCGACACCTCGTCGCGGCCAGGCCAGGCTCGCGTGCCCGTGCTGGCGGTCGCAACTGCGTTGCCCAGGTCGCCGACAAACACCGCATCGGTGACCGTGCCCATGCGCTGCAACACCCAACGCCAGCGTGCTTCGCTCCACGGCAACGCTGCGTGCGCCGGCAGGTGCACGACACCCACCCGCCACGGCCCGCCCGCACCGGCCCCGGCACCGCCTTCGCGTTCACCCATCGCCCATGGCGTGACGAGCTCGACCTCACGCCGCGCCGGCAATGCGCTGGCCAACAGCGGCTGGGTGAACTCGGTCACCCATGCCACCTGCGGCGCACCGTACAACGCCGGTTCGGCCACGCCTTCGTGCGTGCCGGCTTCGGGCCCGACATCGCCTTCATGCCGCGCGATGTGGTCGAGCGTGTCGTAGTCGCGGTCGATCACGGTGCCTTTGGCCAGCCAGGTTTTGAAGCCGCCGCGCGGCGCGTACTTGGCCACGTTGTCGGCGTTGAATAAATACGGCTTGCTAGAAAACGTGGCCGCCACCCACTGCCAGCTGAGGTGGTTGCTCGGCACATCGCCATCGATCAAATGGCCGTACAACCAGTCGGCACCCGCGCGCCAATGCACCTTGCGCAGGTGCACCGCATAACTGGCCAACCACATGCGCGCGTGGTTGTGCAGGTAGCCGGTGGCGTACAGCTGGCGCACCGCGGCATCGATGGTCGGCACGCCGGTGCGGCCCTCGCGCAGATCGGCCGGCAGCGCCTTTGCATACGCGCCGGGCCACAACCCGGCCGGCCGCATGTCGCGCAACACGCGCTCGCCCTCGCGGCTCCAGACGTGGTGAAAAAACTCGCGCCACGCAAACTCGAACATCAACTTGTCGTCGTAGCTGAGCCGGTGTTTTTGCAGCACGCGGGCAACCGCATCGCGCAGGCTGATCACGCCGTGCGTCAAGTAAGGCGACAAGCCGGTCACCGCGCCGTCGAGCGCATTGCGCGTGCGGGCATATTCGCCCGGGTGCACCGCATCGAGCCGGCGCAGCACCTCGGCGCGGGTGGGCTCGAATTGCTGCAGGTGGTCAGGGGTACCGCGGGGAATCTCGATCATGGGCAGCTTGAAAAAAAAGGAATGAGAAAAAACGCCGCAGTGGGCAACAGTTCACGGCATCAACATGGCCGCATTCCAGCCACCAACGGCCAGCCGCAACCAGCCGCACGACCGGCGTGTCAAAGCGGTTTGCCGGCGCGCCGCAGCATCGATTCGATTCGATCAACCGGCAGCGCGCCGATGATGCGTCGGCCGTTTTCAAACACCAGCATCGGGGTCGCGTCCAGGCCGATGCGCTCGGACACCGCTTTCACCCGCGTCAGGCCCGAGGTGTCACACGGACCCATCGCACGCGGTGGCTCGACGCCATCGACCATCCAGTTGCTCCACGCCTTGACGCGGTCTTTCATGCACCAGATGTTGCGCGCTTTGGTGACCGAATCAGGACGCAGCACGGCGACCAAAAAAACATACACCGTCACGTCCTTGGCTTGCCGCAGCTCTTGCTCGAACTGCTTGCACGCGCCGCAGTTCGGGTCGGCAAACACCACCACCTTGCGGCTGCCGTCGCCTTGCTTCCAAACCACCGCGTCTTTGAACGGCAGGCTGGCAAAGTCGACCGCAGTGAGTTTGGCCAGGCGTTCTTCGGTCAGGTTGGTGCCGGTTTTGACATCGATCAGTTCACCTTCGACCAAGTAACTTGCGTCGGCCGTGGTGAAAAAGACATGCTTGCCGATGCGCACCTCGAACAACCCCGGCAAGGTGCTTTTGATGATTTCGTCAATCGGACCGACGCTGCCCAGCCGCTCGGCAAACACCTTGCGGATGTCGGCCTCGGCCGCACGGGCGCTGAATGCGGCGCCCATCGTTACCACCAGCAGCGCGGTAGCAAGCAGCGCGCGGGTGCGTTGCAAAAACGTCATTGGTGGGGTCATCACAGGGAACTCGCAAATCGGCACATCGTAAAAACCAAAAGTGACAGCGTGGAAGTGAACGCGCGGACGTGCCAGCGCGAAAACGAAAGCGCGGAAGTGACCGCGCAGCGTGTCACGACTTGAGCGCACGCGCGGTCAACCAGCGCTTGATCGGCGTGAGCGTGTTGACCAGAGTCAGCCCACGGTTGCGTAGTTCCCGCACGACGGGCGCGGGGTGTGCAAACAAATGCATCAGGCCGTCGGTGATGTCGACCATCGCGCGGGTCGGCGCGATGCGCTGGCGCACGTAGCGGCGCAGCAATTTCTCATCACCCACGCTGCGCCATAGCTCGCGTGCAGCTAACACGCTGGTGAGTGCGGCCACGTCGGCCAGCCCCAAATTCAAACCCTGCCCTGCCAGCGGATGCACCACATGGGCCGCGTCGCCCAGCAGCACCCAACCCGGGCCGCACCACTCAGTGGCCTGGGCGCGTGACAACGGCCAGGCGGTGCGTTCGCTGACCAGTTGCAGCGCGCCGGCTGCTCCGCCGGTGGCTTGCATCAACGCGTCGGCGAACCCACGCGCATCCATCGCCAGCAGTTCATCGGCCCGCGCGTCGGGCACCGACCACACCAAGGCATATGAGTGACGCGGCACCGGCGTGTCCATTGGCAGCAACGCCAACACATCGGGCGAGCGAAACCACTGCCGCGCGGTGCCAGCGTGTGGCTGCGTGCTGGTAAGCCGGGCCGCAATCGCCCGGTGACCATAGGGACGCCGATCCGGCGGCGCGCGCAGCGCATCCCGCGTGCGCGACGCCTTGCCTTCGCAGATGGCGATAAGCGGCGGTTGGTCTACGCCGTGGGTTTGGGTTTGGGTGTGGGCGTCGTTGCGCGCTTCACGGTCGGTATCGAGGTGACCAGCTACCGATGTCACGTGCGGTGAAAACCGCACCGCCGCGGCCAGCTCGGCCTCGAGCACCGCCGCATCGACGATCCATGCCAACTCGGCCACGCCTTGCTGCCACGCAGAGAACTCCAGCGCCGCGCCGGGTGCGTCGCCCGCCACGCGCATGTCGTGCACCGGCGTGGCCGCGTTCGGCGGCAGCGTATCCCACACCTTCAGGCCACGCAGCATCTCCACCGATGCGGCATTCAACGCGAATGCGCGCACGTCGGTGCCGCGCGGTGCAGGCACGGCCGGCTGTGCGGTCGGGTACCCGCTGGGGTTTACCACAGCGTTCAAAGCGGCACCTGCAGCCGCCTGCGGCACCAGCGCCACACGCAAGCCGATACGTGCCAGCGACAACGCCAATGCATGCCCCACCAGCCCGCTTCCGCGCACCTGAACGTCATAGGTTTTCATGCACCGAGATTGTAGGGAGCGGGTCGCTTGCAGCCCGCGCGCCACCCGCAAAGACGGCGCTGTTGCGGGTGGTGTTGGCGCGCTGCGGCGAGCCACCCGCGCAGCGCCATGCGCACCACCGTCGGCCGATCAAACAAGACGCTCATGCGTGCAAAGCGCGAGCGGCCCGATCCACCGGCAGCGACCGGCGGCCCGCATCGGTTCAATGATCGGCAGCCGGCAATGCATCCCGCCCGGCGCGGTAGCGCTTCAACACAAACAGCACGCTGATGAAAACCGCGCAGGCGGCCAGCGACTGCGCCAGCTGCCGCCCATCGGTAGGAAACACAAACAGGTAGCCACGCCCCTTGATCAACGCCGCGAAACTGGACACACAAAACGGCATCAGGAACAAGCGCACGATTTGCCAGCGGTCAGGCGCCGCACCGACCGGCCGTGCCACGCTAAGCAGCAAGCCGTTGCCGATCACCACGCTGATGCCGAGCGAATTGATCCACAGCACAAGCGACGCATCGAAATGGTTGACCACCGTGACCGCCCACCAGATCAGATAGCACCACAGCACCACCTTGCCGGTTTTCAACTCCGCAAAGTAGCGAACCAGCGAGCGCAACATCGGACCGATTTTCATGAATCCACCAGCGTTCAAATTCAGTGCCAGCCGACCGCGCGGCCCCGGGCAGGTGCAATCCGAACAAAAAAGTAAACACCAAAAAACAAGATCAGTGGGGTCAGGTCTCTCACATTGCAAGAAATATCAATGAAAAAATGGGGTCAGGTCTCTCAGGTTGCAACCGGTAAACCGCGGGTCGCCAGGTTTGGCTCTTTTGGATCAATGGGGTCAGGTCTCTCAGGTTGCAACCGGTAAACCGCGGGTCGCCAGGTTTGGCTCTTTTGCGACGCGCTCACGCACCGCCAGGCAACGTGGGGCCAAGTAGCTGCCTGGCGAGCCAAGCGGCTGTGTCGCTCGCCAAAGGTCATGGCTTGACCAGCCGCAGCAACGTGATCGAGTTCGGCGCAAAAGTCGCCGACACATTGCTACCGCGTGCGCTTAGGTCGCCTACTTCGATGCTGGCCAAATTAGCCGCGCCGTAGCGGTAGAACTTCACCGCGTTGGCTACCGCGAAACCTTGCACGGCCACGGTGCTGCTCAATGGCGTGTCGGTTTTGTTGATGACGATGATCTTCAGCGCGCCGTCTTTGCTGTCGGTAGACGCGTAGACCGACAAGCGGTCTGGGTCGGCGCTGGTGGCTTGCACGCTGGTGCTGCCGAACTGGCCGCCAGCGCCGTCGTAATTTCGGAACATGCGCAGCGCAAAGCCACCGGGTTTGTCGGCAAACAGACCCGTATCACCCGCATAACTTTCGGGCGGGCCCCACAGCGTGGCCAAGTCGACGCCTTCGCGGCCAAACACGCCCAACACATCAGCCTGCGCCAGTGCACCGTTGATGTGGTTGAGCGCGCCGAAGTTGTATTCGGTGATGGCGAGCTTGGTGCCGGGGTAGTAGATGTCGATCCACCGTCGCATCCGCGGGATCAGCATGACGTTTTTGATGTCGGTGCTGCTGATCCAGCTTTCGTCGACATAACTCGCGTCCCACAGCGATCGCACACTGCGTAGTCGCAAGGCCTGCTGCGCTTTGCTGCCGGCCGCGCCGTAGATGCCGCTGGCCTGCGGGTAATAGTGCAAGTCGAAGTAGTCGAGCAAGCGTTTGCCGGTGCGCAATTCCTGGGCGCGCATTTCTTTGAGGTACCACTCGACGGCCCACAAGCCGTCGTAGCGCGCAGTCCAGTTGGACAACGCCGAATCGCGGCCCGACACGATTTAGCGCGTCCAGCCGTCTTCGGCTGGACCCAGTGTTTGGGCCGACGGGTCGACCGACTTCAGCATGGTGGCCGCGGCAATGCTGCGCGCCAACAGATCAGTGTGGGTGACGCCGTTTTTGACGATGTCGCGGTGCGTGCTGCTCCAAATGCCTGGCTCGTTGTCGAGGTTGTAGTAGCGAACACCGCCCTGATCGGCGCGGCCGTAGGTGGCCACCAGTTGTTCAATCCACGGGCGATAAAACTCGGCGGTGGTGGCCACGCTGGTGTCGGTCGGCGCGTTGCTGGTGATCGCGCTGTTGTCAGCCAACAGGCCGGTGCCACAGTTTTTTCCGTCGGGCGACAGGCTCGGTTGCCCGCGGTAGCGCGCCAGCTCGTAACCGCACGAGGTAGCGTCTTTCGCAGCCCAACCGATCATCGGAATGGTCAACATCGTTTGACCGGCAGCCTGCTTGTTGAAGGCGATGAAAGCGCCCGGCGTGAGGGCTTCCTGGCGATTTTCAAAGTACCAATTGAAGCCGGGGTTGGAATGGTTGGTGGTGTAGTTGAAGCGCGGTGTGGCGTCGCCACCCCAGCGGTTGACGGGCAGTTTGATCTCGGCCGCGAACGCGGTTTGGTTGTCGAAGTTCAAGCCGTAGATGTCGGGGCTGATCGCGCGCTGGGTGCCGCCCAGATTCACATGCAGTGCCGGGCCGGCCTGAGCGGCGGGCACCGGTGGCGGTGCCACGCTGACCAGGCGCAGCCGGTCGACATGGAACGCGCTGTTGAACTCAGGCGCGCTGGCATTGGTGTAGTCGAGCCGGCGGCTGTCGTTGGCCAAGCCGATGCGGTGGATGCCGCTGGGCAGACCCAAGTCGGACAGATAAATCACCACGTCTTGCCACGCGCCGGCCTGCACCTCAGGCAGCGCTGCGGCCGCGTGATTGCCGCCGAATGCACCTTCGACGAACAACTCTAAATACCTGGCACTGGTCGTGCCGCGCACCGACAAAGCAATCGCGTTGTAGCCCGCGGTTTGCACCGGAGTGTTCCAGTTGGCCAGCGCAAAAGCACCGTAGGCATTGCTGAAAGCCACCGCGGCCGACACCGCACCGCTGGGCGCGGTGACTTCATCAGCGCCGAAGCGGGTGGCGTTGTTCCAACCCGCGTCGGCCCAATCGGGCAGCAAAGTTTCATCAAAGAAAACGACGGCCGGCTTGGCCGGCGGCACCACTGCAGCCGAGCCGGGCGGCGGCGCAGGAACCGGTACGGGCGCAGGCGGTGCGCCGGGCGCGGGCGCGGGGGCTGCGTCCGGGGTTGGCGCTGGCGGTGCAGGGACGCCTACCGGCGTGGCCGGTGCGGGGTTCGCGCCGCCGGACACTGTCGGCGCACCGCCACCACCACCGCCACCACCACCACAGGCTGCGACGACAAGCGACAACAAAGCCGCCGAGATCATTTGCCTTTGCATGCCAATCTCCTTTGGAATGGGCCGTTTCTGATGTTTGATTTTTTCGAATTTGGCCGGCCCGTCAAATCGCGTGAAACGTGCCTCGAGTGTGTGCGCAATGTGTGCGCGCCAGTGCATACATGTTCCACCCCATGGTGCGCAATGCACCGGTCACCACGCGACTTGCGGGCGCTGCACGGCGCGCACAATGGACCGTTTGGTTTGGAGATTTACCGTGTCGACATGGCTGCGCCGTGGGGTGCTCGGGCTGGTGCTGGTACTGGTGCTGGTGCTACTGACAGCCACAGCTGCAGGCACGTGGCTGGTGCTGACGTTCGATGCCAACCGCTACAAAACCGTCGCGGTGGATTGGATGAAAAGCCGCTACCACCGCACGCTTTCCATCAACGGGCCGATGGGGTTGGCGTTGTTTCCGCGGCTGCAGGTGACGCTGGCCGATGTGCGGCTGAGTGAGGCAGGCAGCGCCGCTGAGTTCGCGTCGTTCGAGCATGCCGAGGTGGCGGTCGACCTGCTGCCGTTGCTGCGCCGTGAGGTCGTAGTCGGGCACCTGTCGGCCAGCGGCGTGCGTGCGGCCTACCAGCGCAATGCGGCCGGCGTGCGCAACATCGATGACCTGTTGCAAGCGTCTGCGTCGCCGTCAACGGCAAGACCGACCCCGGCAGCGGCTGCCGAACAACCGTTCCAGTTCGACATCAGCGGCATCGCGTTGAGCGACCTGCGGTTGCAGGTGGCCGATGCGCCGGGCCACATCGACGGTGAAGTGCTGGTGCAGTCGCTGCGCACCGGCCGGCTGCGCGACCGAACCGACACGTCGGTCGACCTGGTGATGCAGCTGCAAATGAAATCGCCTGCCGTGAAAGGCGAACTGCGTGGTGACACCGGACTCAGGTTCGACTTGGTGAACGGTGCGCTGCAAACACGCCGCATGCATCTGACATATGTCGGCGACGTGGGCGCGGCAAGCGCGATCACCGCTGCATTGCAAGGCGATGTGGCCTGGGACGGCAGCAACGCAGCGTTCGACGCGACCTCGGTGCAACTCAAATGGGCGGCCACCGCAGCGGGCATGCGCATCGACCGCAGCAGCCTGAGCGCCGACCGGCTGGCCTACCACCCGGCGGCGAAAACCATCACGCTGGCCAAAGTGAAGCTGCAACTCGACGGCACCCACCAGCAGCAAGCGCTGTCGCTCGCACTCGATTGGCCGGAGCTGGCGGTGGCCGCCGACCGCATCGAGGGCAGCGCCTTCAGTGGCCGCCTGCAGCGCAGCGGCTCGACCCCACTGGATGCGCGCTTCACCAGCCAGCCACCCCGCGGCAACTTCGACCGCGTGAACCTGCCGGGCGTGGTGGCCACCGTCAACAGCGGCAGCGCACCACACCAAGTCACCGGCACGCTGAAAGGCGACCTGGTCATCACACCAGCGCAGGGCCGCCTGCCCGCATCGATGGCGTTGTCGGCAGTGCAGTTGCAAGCGCTGATTGACCCGCCGAACGCGCCCGCAAACACACCCCCAAGCACCGCCCCAGGCAACACCGACACCCCGAGCGGGCACGCGGGCCTGCAGCCGCTGAAGTTGAACGCCACCGGCGTGGTGACTGCATCGGCGCAGCGTGCCAGTTGGACGCTGGCCGGTGACATCAACGGCGGCGCGTTCAACACGCAGGGCCAGGCGCTGTGGGGTGGCGGCGTACCGCGGCTCGACGCCGCCGCGCAATTCGACACGCTGGATTTGAATCGCTTGCTGCCACCGGCACCGGCGAACCACGCAGCGTCGGGCACTGACAAAAACAAAGACACCATCGCCCAGGCCGCTGCCAACGGCACGAACGCCACCAACGCCGCCAACGCCGCCGATTCAGCAGTCGATCTGAGCCCGCTGCGCAGCGTCGACGGCCAGTTCAGTTTGCAAGCGGCGCACTTGGTTTATCGCCAGTACCGCATCGACGCGGCGCGCATCGCGGCCACCCTGCGAGGTGGCGCGTTGCGTGTCAGCGCGTTGCAGGGGCAGGTGTGGGGCGGCAATGTCGACGCCAGCGCGCGCGCCGATGCCGCGTCGGGCCGCATCGGCATCAAGGGTGCGGCCAGCGGAATCGACATGCAGCGTGCGTTGCGCGAGGTGGCAGGCCGCGACAGCATCACCGGCATCGGCCGGGTCACGTTCGACATCGAGTCGGCCGGGCGCAACCTGGCCGAGTTGAAGTCGCACACGCAAGGCGTGCTGGCGCTGCAGCTGCGCGACGGTGCCATCAAAGGCATCAACCTGGCGCAACGTCTGCGTCAGGCCAAAGCCGCGATCAATCTGCGCCAAGACGACATGCAAAAAGCCAGCGCCGCCGAGCAAACCGATTTCAGTGAACTGAGCGCCAGCTTCCAAATCGCCGACGGCGTAGCGCACAGCAGCGACCTCGACGCAAGAAGCCCGTTTTTGCGGCTCGGCGGCGCGGGCGACATCGACATCGGCCGCGGCCGCATCGACTACCTGGCGCGTGCCACGGTGAGCGCGAATGAACGCGGGCAAACCGAGGCGGGCCACGACACAGCCGAGCTGGCGGCACTGGTTGGCCTGCAAGTGCCGGTGCGCCTGAGCGGGCCGTTCGACGCGGTGGACTGGCACATCCAGTGGTCGTCGGTGGTCAAAGGCGCGGTGACGCAGCGCTTGAAAAACGAGCTGCGCGACCGCCTCGAAGAGCAGCTCGGCCTGCGACCCAAGCCGGCTTCGGCCGACGCTGGCGCATCCGCACCCGCCGCACCAGCGAAGCCGAAAGACCTGCTTAAAGACGCGCTGCGCAAGTGGCTGAAATGAGCGCACTGCGTATCGTCGACACCAATCGACACCAACCAACATCACCAACCAACCCCACCAATCGCCCCCACCCCGCTGCGCCGCATCGCGCACGATCGTCCGCACCAACCATCAACCACCACATACCCGACAGCACCCCGCACACCGGGTAAGCCGAGCGACCGATGACCCGATTCAAGACCTGGCACCTGTTTGCCATTTGCGTGCTCAGCTGGGGCACCACCTGGCACGCGATCACCTACCAGTTGGGCCACAACACGCCGGAGGTCGGTGTGGCGCTGCGGTTTGCGCTGGCCTCGCTGATCGTGTTGACGCTGTGTGCGGCCAACCGCATGCGCTTGCGCTTTGGCTGGCGCGACCACGCGCTGCTGGCGTTTCAGGGCGTGATGATGTTCGGCGTGTCGTATGTGTGCGTCTATCACGCAGAACGCCACCTGCCGTCGGGACTGGTGGCGGTCGGTTATTCAGCTGCGCCGCTGATCAGCGGGCTCGGTGCGCTGGCGCTGTTCGGCGTGCCGGTGACGCGCCGCTTCGTTGCCGGTGGGGCGCTTGGCTTGGTCGGCGTGGCGCTGATGTTTGCGCCTGAGTTCGTCAAAGCCGCCGCGGGCCTGGCATCGCAGGCGCACGGCGCGGGGTCGCTCGGCGCGGCAGCGTCGGTCGGTGTCGGCGCGGCGCTGGTCGTCGGCTCGGTGCTGTTGAGTGTGTGCGGCAGTCTGGCCGCCACCCGCAACCGCAGCCGCAACCTGCCGTTTTGGCCATCGCTGGGCTTCGGCATGGGCTATGGCGCGCTGTGCACCGCGGCCATTGCGTTGGCGACGGGGCAGCACGTCGCGCTGCCTGCGCTGGCGTCGTGGTGGGTTTCGTTTGTCTATTTGGCAGTCGTGGGTTCGATCGTCTCGTTCGCCTGTTTCTTAACGCTGCAAGACCGCATCGGGCCCGGCCCTACCGGGTCGGTTGGTGTGATGACGCCGCTGCTGGCATTGGCGGTATCGATGGCACTCGAGGGTTTTCGACCCGGCGTGGTCACCGGCCTGGGCGTCGTGTTCGCCGTGGCGGGCAACGTGCTGATGCTGCGCAAAAACGCGGGCGCAGCGGCCTTGCGTTCAGCCCAAACGGGCGTCGCCACAGCCGCTGCTGAATGAGGTCGACGCCTAGAATCCGCGGTTGCCTTTGACGGCACCTCCTCCCCCACCGAGACCTGCACCATGAGCTTGAAATGCGGCATCGTCGGCCTGCCGAACGTCGGCAAGTCCACCCTCTTCAACGCGCTCACGAAAGCCGGTATCGCGGCTGAAAATTACCCGTTTTGCACGATCGAGCCGAACGTCGGCATCGTCGAATTGCCCGACGCGCGGCTGGGCGGCCTGGCCGCGGTGGTCAAGCCCGAACGCATCGTGCCGGCCATCGTCGAGTTCGTCGACATTGCGGGCCTGGTCGCGGGTGCCAGCAAAGGCGAAGGCCTCGGCAACCAATTTTTGGCACACATCCGTGAGACCGATGCGTTGGTCAACGTGGTGCGCTGTTTCGATGACGACAACGTGATCCACGTGGCCGGCCGCATCGACCCGATATCGGACATCGAGGTGATTCAAACCGAGCTGTGTTTGGCCGACCTCGCCACCGTCGACAAGACATTGCAACGCTCGATCAAATCGGCCAAATCAGGCAACGACAAAGAAGCCGCCAAGCTGGTGGATGTGTTGACCAGATGCCAGGCCGCGTTGAATGAAGCCCGGCCGGTGCGCAGCATCGCGTTCAGCAAGGAAGAACAGGTAGTTTTGAAGCCGCTGTGCTTGATCACCGCCAAGCCCGCGATGTTCGTGGGCAACGTCGATGAAGGCGGCTTCGAGAACAACCCGCACCTCGACAAACTGCGTGCGTATGCCGAAGGCCAAGGCGCGCCGGTGGTGGCAATTTGCGCCAAGACCGAAGCCGAATTGGCCGACATGACCGACGAAGACCGGCTGATGTTCTTGTCAGAAATGGGCCAAACCGAACCCGGCTTGAACCGGCTGATTCGCGCCGCATTCGGCTTGCTCGGTCTGCAAACCTACTTCACCGCCGGCGTCAAAGAAGTCCGCGCCTGGACCATCCACATCGGCGACACCGCACCGCAAGCCGCTGGCGTGATTCACACCGATTTCGAACGCGGTTTCATCCGCGCACAAACCATCGCCTACGCCGACTTCATCAGCTACCAAGGCGAGCAAGGCGCAAAAGACGCTGGCAAGATGCGCGCCGAAGGCAAAGAGTACGTAGTGAAAGACGGCGACGTGCTGAACTTCTTGTTCAACGTGTGAGCTGACTAATTCGGCGCGCGCACCGTACCCGACGGCGGCCCCAGCAGACAGCGGCCCAGCACGGCCGCCAACCCGAAATTGGCATCGGTGAACTGCGCGCTCACCCGCTCGGTATTGGCCACCAGCCGCGCGTATTCCTGCGGCTGCGCGGCGAGTGCGGCGATCTTGTCGGCGTAATCCTGCGGATCGTCTTCACGCGCCTCGATCAACGCGCCGCGCATCGCATCGAGCGCATTCGACAGCCGACTGGTAATCACCGGCCGCCCCGCAATAGCGGCCTCGGCGCACACCATGGGCAGGCCTTCGCAAAACGTCGACCGGGTCGGAACAATCACCAGGTGGGATGCGCCGTAGACCTTCAGCAAATGCGGCCGGGTCAGCTTGCCATGGGTCGTCACGTCGATCGACGCGCCGCGCTTGGCGATTTCATCGGCCAGCTGGCCCGACGCGCTGCCTGCGCCACAGATGTCGAATGCGAACTGACCGGGAAACTTCGCGGTAAGGATTTCCGACACCGTCAAGATGTCGAAGACGCCTTTGTTTTCTTCCACCCGCCCGGCAAACATGATGCGCACAGGCCGGGTTAACGCAGGCCGCGGCAACGCACCGAAGTCGCCCCGAACGAATTGCGCCCGGTAGTCGTAAAACTGCGGGCCAGTGTGGTGTGTGCGCCGCGCCATCGCTGCCAGCTGCTGCCCACATTGCGGCGACACGCCCAGCGCTTTGGCCACACCGTGGCGGAAAAACAAGCTGTCCAAACGCAGCACCGCACGCCGAACGGCACCATGCGGCGGGTAGCCATCGGGCCAGTACACGTTGTGAAAATTCGGTATCACCTGGATGCCGACCATTCGAAAAGCAGACAGCGCAAACCAGTGCGTGGTGCCGGAATCGATGATCGCGTGGGTGGCGCGAAAGCGCACCGCGCTGACCAGCAACGACAGCGCATACGCTATTTGCACCGCATGGAATGCCAGCCCCGACAGCGGTTTGCGTACCGCGCGGGGCCGGTTCTCGATGCGGCACGCACCGTCAGCGAGAAAGGCTGGCTGCGCAAATGACGAAATCGCCCAGAAAGCGATGCCGTGTTGTTGAAAAAACTCGAACTCCTGGCTGGAAAAAGTGACCGAGGTTTCGGTCACGGTGCGCACCTCGTTTTTCCAGTCGAGGTACGCCGTCACCACATCGCCGGGGCCGACTGCCGTCAACACGCGCAGCGGCTTGCTGCGCGTCGGGTTGGCCGCATCGGCTGATGGAAGACCCACGCGCTGGCCCAGTGCTTACCTGAAATAGCTTTTCGCCGCGTCGACGATGCCCGCGCTGACGATGGCCTCACGGGTGCCTGCCGGCTTCCAACCCAACACGGTGGTGGTTTTTTTGCTGTCGTAGCGCGCCCGGTGCGAACGGCAATCCCAATCGCGGTAACTCGGCACGCGGCGGTTCGGATGCCTGATCAGATGCTTTACCGTTTCTTTGGCGACATCGAGCGCATAGAACTTCCAAATCGGATGGGCGGGTGCCGAGATGCGGGTCGCCGTCGCGGCCTCGACTGCACTGATGTACTCCCGGGCGGTAAGCAGCGGTTCATCGATCAGCAAAAAAGTTTGCCCTTCGATACCCGGGGTCGACATACCCAGCGCCAGCCCTTCGGCCACGTCATCGACCAAAACCAACGGCAGCTTGGTGGTGCCATCGCCCCACAGCTGCGCACGGGTATCGGAATGGAACATGCCCACGCCCCAATGCGCCGGCGGGCTGCCAGCGCCGATGACAACGCCGGGCCTGAAAACCACCAGCGGCAAACCTTGCTCGGTGTGCATTTTTTGCAGCAATGCCTCGCATGCGGCCTTCGACCGCGCGTATAGATTTCGATGGGTCAAATTGGCATCGACCGGCGTATCGCAGGTGATCACATCATTTGCGTTTGCCGAATAGTGCGAGTCGATGGTGCCGGTGTAGATGAACCGTTTGACCTTGTGCGCAAGCGCTGCCTCGGCCAGCACGCGCGTCGGCTCTACATCGCCCACGACATAGTCCTGCCAACGTTGGCCGGTGGCCTTGGCCAGGTGGTAGACCACATCGATGCCGTCCAACGCTTTGTCGAGCACCGCGCGGTCGTCGTGCCCGCCTTGCGCCACATCGACCGGCAAACCGGCCAACGCGATCCGCGCCGACGCCACGCTGCGTGACAGCACCCGCACGCCGACGCCGCGATCGGTCAACGACTTGACCAACCGCTTGCCAATAAAACCCGTGCCGCCGACCACCAGCACCGTGGGACGACCGAGCGCAGGCCGGTCATCGGTGTGAATTGGTTTCGGCGGCGCAGCTGGCTCGGCACCCGCAGCCGCCACGATGCGCTCACACAGGCGAATCACTTCGACGCCGAACTGGCCGTCCAAACGCCGGTCGATCGGACCTTGAAAGTCGCTGTAAAACGCAGTGACGCTGCGCGAGATGCCGTCTTGAAACGCCATCGTGTGCGGCGTGCGCGAGAAAGTGGCACCGAGGTAGCGGCGCAGGTTTTTCCAGCCGTGCGCGCTGATTTGTTTGGACGTGGCGCGCGCGGTGATGAGCGGGTCGAACATCGCGCTGTTGCTCTGCGTTTGCTCGCGCCAAAACAAATCACGCTCGAAATCGAAGTGGGCCGCGGCGCCCGAGCCACGTACGTGCACCGAACGATCGGCTTGCCCGGGTGCCACCGACAAATTGAGGCTGACGGAGGTCGTGCCCCGGCGGCCGATGACGTTCCAGTGCCGAAAGACTTTTTGCGCGCCCGGCAAGTCGATGCTGTGCGATGCGACCGCCGCCACATCGTCCAACGGCCCGAGCAAATCAGTGGCAAAAGCCGCCAGATGCGACCCCAGCTCGAACATCAAATTACCCTGCGATCCGACCATCCAGTTGTTGTACGGGCCAAATTGAATCAGCCCCAGGGCATACAACCAATTGACGTTCAAGTGATCGATCGCGCCGATCGTTCCGTCGGCTACCTGCTGGCGCAGGGTTTCGTATCCCGGCAGGAACAAAAAATTGTGGTTCACGCCGAGCCGCAAATTCTTCGACTTGGCCAGATCGACCACCGCTTGGCATTCTGTCGAGCTCAAACCCATCGGTTTTTCGAAGAAGACGTGCTTGCCCGCCATCAGCAGCTGGCGCGCGGCGTCCTCATGCATGAACGGCGGCAGCAAGATGTGCACGACATCGCAATCAGACTCGAGCAATTGCTGCAACGAAGTCAATACCTGCGGAATGCCGAAGGCAGCTGCTGCCTGCGATGCACGGTCTTTCGAGACGTCGCACACCGCGTGCAACTCGACCGTGCTCACGCTGGCAACTGCCTTCGCATGTGCCGCAAGGATGTAGCCCGCGCCAAGCAGGCCTACTTTGAGTCGAGACATACAACGCCTTCAAAGGATGTAAAAAGTGGGAGTGAGCGAGTCACTTGTATTCGATGATGCGATATCGACCGAAAAGTCGGTTGACTTGAAACTTCAACAGCCCCACACCTTCGGCCAGCTTGCCCAGCACGTTGAATCGCGCGTAGGTGTTGGCGTCTGTCGCGCTGTCGCCGCAGCCAAGCCGGTAACGTGCAACACGTTGGGCCAACACCAAATATCCCACCAGCAACAACAGCGACGCGCCGCGCGTAGGCCACGCCAACAGCACCACTGCGGCGGGCAGCGCAAGGCCCCAAAAAATAATGCTGCGGTGCTCACGAGCGCAGTCACGCGAGGCTCCCGATCCATTGAGACTGAAGCGCTGGCCGGTGGCATGCCCGGAGCGCACCGTGCGCGTCCACCACTGCGTGAACCGGTGGATGTTCGCGTCATGCGTTGCCATGCTCACCGCGATTTTGGTGATTTTGAAACCGGCTTCACCAACGCGAACGCCGAACTCCGAGTCTTCTCCCGCAATGACGTTTTCGTTGAACCCGCCGAGCCGCGCGAACACCGATGCACGTACCAACATGATTCCGCCCAGGCTTCCGAAATTGGTCAAGTCGCCCGGCGGCGATTTCCACTCGAGCGCGCACAGCCGGTTGTAAACAGATGCCTCAGGGTGCCGCTCTTGCAACGGGCCGATAACGACCGCGCGCTGGTCGTCGTTGGCCAATGCGTCCGTCGCGGCCCGCATCCAAGCGGGCGACAAGGTGCAATCGCCATCGAGAAACTGCACCCACTGCGTGTTCGGGCTGCGCAACATGGCAGCGGCAAAACCCTCATTGCGCCCGCGCGCGGCAGAAAATGGCCGCGCCGGATCAAGCTCAACGACCTGATCGCAAAGCGGATGTGCACGAGCTGCGCTGCCGTCCGACGAGCCCGAGTCCACATAAATCACCAGCGCACCGACGCACCGCAATGATTCAAGGCAATCCAGCAGCCGATCGCCCTCGTTGCGACCAATCACGACGATGGCGCAGGCGCTTGCAGAAAACTCGACGGCAGATGGCATCTGGTGGCTTCAGCGGCTGCGACCAGCGTCTGCCGCGGTACCGCTGACCAGCGCGCGAAAGTCGCTGGCCAGCAGGTCTCGACCTAGCCGAATCGGCTCGCCGCTTTCACCCTGCCGGCCACCCAGGTGCAAAAACCGGCGCACGGCCAAGCTGAGGCGGCCCAACGCCCATAACAAGTCCGCCGCCAACCAGCCCGCCATGCCGTAGGTCTTGATGAAGAATCTGCGCCTGGAGTCGAACCAGTAAGCGGGCAAACGCCGGCCGGCGTTTTTTATTCCCGTAGCAGCGCCCTCCAAGTGCATGACGCGCGCCTCGGGTAGCAGCGCGCAGGTCCATCCAGCTTGCTTCGCTCGGTAGCAAAAGTCCGTCTCTTCGAAATACAAAAAATATCCTTCGTCCAGCGGACCGACCGTGTCGAGCACTTCTCTGCGAATGACCAGGCACGCTCCCGAAAGCCAATCGTGGGTTTGCAGTTGCCCTTGCGATGAACCGTTGGCCAGCGGTAATAACCACCGGCTCAGTACCCCGAGTTGCGCGGCTGCGCACAGCTCGCCCAGCGGCGACGGAAACGGATGCGCACTTTGCTGGCGTACGCCGTTCTCATCTTCGATCACCGCACCTGCAATTCCCACCGTCGGCAAGGCACTAAAACCGCCGATCAACGCAGACATTGCACCTGGGCGAACCACCGTATCCGGGTTCAGCAACACGACATGTTCAAACGCCGGGTTTATCTCGCGTACGCGGTCTATGGCCCGATTGTTCCCATACGCAAACCCGCCGTTTCTGGGTAGCGCCAATATCTCTACCCACTCATTCCAGCCGCTTGCTGACACGGCCGCCTGCAATCGTTCAAATGAGTTATCGCCCGACGCGTTATCGACAACAATTACTCGGCCACCGTCAAGCTGGTTTAGTTGATTCGACAGTGAGTGCAGGCATTCGATAACTAGTTTGTCTGTCTTGTAGTTAACTATGACGATGAAGGACGATGCCATTTTTATGATGCATATATAAACCGCAGCGTCTGCCGACACCAATTATTTATAATAACCGGTATATAGAATATTCTTTGTATTTTGACTTGCATACATCTGGATGCGTCGCAGTGCGAGCAAATTTTCGCTGATTCACGAAATTAAAAGTGGTAATACAAATTTTCTCCCTGGTTAGGGAGCTACCGCGTCTCATGATTAGCGCTATTGCCTTGGGAGACGTACTCCCACCTCGTCATCCCGGAATATGCCACGCAAAATCCAGTGAGCAACCAATAAACAGTCGGTATGGCAAATATCGGACTCGACGTGCCGATGGTGACTAGCATCACTGCCATGGCCGCCATCAAACCGCGTCCAAAATCCTTACTCTCGCCACCATCTTCAAGTTTTGACTGCCACCGCTTGAAAGTCGCATGCAACGCACTCGCAAATACACCGACGAATAAAACGAAACCAACGAGTCCGCGTGAAAGTGCAACCACTAGATACGTGTTCACAAGGTCTATTATTCCCTCGCCCTGTATCATTTCTTGCATCTCGTTTGTTTGGGAAAAACTGGAAGATCCAAAAAGTAGGTTTTGTCTTATAACCAGCATGGCGTTCGTAAATAGTCGTTGCCGATAATCCGCAGAAGCCGTATCAGTCGAGCCCACAAACGGAATTAATTCATACACAGCCGAACCATAGGGTGAAACAGAAATGAGCGCGCCAATCACAGCCATACCAACGATGGCCGAGGTAATAGCGCGCGCCTTCCGTTGCGCGCAAGCTACCAAAACCAATGTGCCAGCCGCAGCGCCGACCCACGGACCCCGTGACATCGCGAACAATAAAGCACAACCTAGCAATCCATAACCGAGCATCAAACC
>JAYUGJ010000077.1:0-17286 GCA_043738425.1 Burkholderiales bacterium | reverse complement strand
GCCGCGGAACAGCACGCCGTGCGGCAGGATGCAGGCCGCCGTGCCGGTGCTCTTGAGCGAACGCACGATGTGCAGCAGGTAGGCGTAGTCGCCCTGCTTGGCGGGCGGCACGCCGTAGGGGTCGAAGCGGCCGTGGCGATCGTTCAAGGGGTCGAAGCCGGTGCTCCAGCGTTTGTCGGAGAACGGTGGATTGGCGACCACGTAGTCGAAGGTCTTGAGCGCATCGCCGTCCATGAACTTCGGGTCGGCAAGGGTGTTGCCCTGCTCGATCAGCGCGCCGGGTTGGTTGTGCAGCACGCGGTTCATTTGTGCCAGGCCGGCGGTGGCTTCGTCCTTCTCCTGACCGTACAACGTGGGCGGCACACGCGCCGCTTCGGCCACTTTCAGCAACAGCGAGCCCGAGCCGCAGGTCGGGTCGTAGACCGTGGTTTCGCGCGTGGTGGGAGCGCTGGCGATGCCGATGATGCGGGCCAGCACGCGGCTCACTTCGGCTGGGGTGTAGAACTGGCCTTTGCTCTTGCCGCTTTCGGTCGCGAAGTGGCGCATCAGGTATTCGTAGGCATCGCCCAGCAGGTCGTCGCCATCGGCGCGGTTGCGGCTGAAGTCGAGGGCCGGGTTCTCGAAGATGGCGATCAGGTTGCCGAGCCGCTCGACCATCTCCTTGCCCTGGCCGAGCAACGACGAATCATTGAAGTCGGCTTTCAGGCGGATGCGGTTGGCGGCTTCGAGCGGCGCGATGATCGTTTTGTTGATCTGGTCGCCGATGTCAGGCTTGCCCTTCAGCGCCACCATGTCGGTGAAGCCAGCGCCCGGCGCAATGGTGATGGGTGCGAAGGGCTTGCCGGCGTATTTGTCGCTGATGTACTTGATGAACAGCAGCACCAGCACGTAGTCCTTGTACTGGCCGGCGTCCATGCCGCCGCGCAGTTCATCGCACGAGGCCCAGAGGGCGGAATACAGCTCGGATTTTTTGATGGCCATGGGTGCGTGCGGCTTGCGCAATTGGGCGCAGCAACGCGGCTGAATTGTGGGTGACACGGCCGACTTGCCTCGTCGTTCCAAGGACAACGGCGGCGTCGCCTGAACCGCACCGCGCCTACACTGCAATGGCTTGTCGGGGCGCTGCAAACGGATGTTGCGGCTGAGACCACATCCGTGTGGAACCCGCTGAACCTGATCGGGGTTGTGCCCGCGTAGGAATCAAGTGCACTGGTCGATGCGTTGGGGTTGCCCCTTCGCAAACGCCCCAGGCAAGCGAGATCGAATTTGGTATCGACCGTGATATCGAATCCTCACCGCTACCCGGAGGCTCGAATGGCCAAGAACCTGCTGCAAGTCGACACCGCTGCGCTCACGCGCAGCATCACCCGCGATGCATTTCCGGGCTCACGCAAAATTTATCTGAGCGGCCAGCAACCCGGTGCGGATCCCTCGATTCAGGTGCCATTCCGCGAGATCGTGTTGGGCGACACGCTGGTGGCCGACGCCGCGGGGGGTGGCTCAGCAGGTACACGCCACGAACCCAACCCGCCGCTGCGGGTGTACGACGCCTCGGGCCCGTACACCGATCCCGCTGCGGCCATCGACATCACCCGCGGCTTGCCGCCACTGCGCGCCGGGTGGATTGCCGCGCGCGGCGACACGCTGGTGCTGCCCGGCATCAGCAGCGCCTACGGCATGGAACGTTTGGTGAACCCGGCGTTGAAGGCGTTGCGCATGGCGCACACCCCGCGACCGCAGCGCGCGCGCAGCGGTGCCAACGTGTCGCAAATGCATTACGCGCGGCGCGGCATCGTCACGCCTGAAATGGAATACATCGCGGTGCGCGAGAACCTGGTGAAAGCGCAGCTGAAAGAACGCCTGGCGACCGAGCGCGTGCCCAAGCGGGGTCATTCCTTTAATGCAAACCTGGTGGCCGACATCACACCGGAATTCGTGCGCGACGAAGTGGCCCGCGGCCGCGCGGTGATACCCAACAACATCAACCACCCCGAGACCGAGCCGATGGTCATCGGCCGCAACTTCTTGGTGAAGGTCAACGCCAACATCGGCAACTCGGCGGTGACCTCGAGCATCGAAGAAGAAGTCGACAAGCTGGTCTGGTCGATCCGCTGGGGTGCCGACACGGTGATGGATTTATCGACCGGCGAAAACATCCACGAAACCCGCGAATGGATCTTGCGGAACTCGCCGGTGCCGATAGGCACGGTGCCGATTTACCAAGCGCTGGAAAAAGTAAATGGCAAGGCCGAAGACCTGACCTGGGAGCTGTTTCGCGACACGCTGATCGAGCAGGCCGAACAAGGCGTCGACTACTTCACCATCCACGCAGGTGTGCGGCTGGCGTATGTGCCGCTGACGGCCGACCGCCTGACGGGCATTGTTTCGCGCGGCGGCTCGATCATGGCCAAGTGGTGTTTGTCGCACCACCGCGAGAGCTTTTTGTACGAGCACTTCGACGACATCTGCGACATCATGAAAGCCTACGACGTGTGCTTTTCGCTCGGCGATGGCTTGCGCCCCGGCTCGATTGCCGACGCCAACGACGAAGCGCAATTTGCCGAACTGCACACCCTCGGTGAGCTGACGCAAATTGCCTGGAAGCACGATGTGCAGGTGATGATCGAAGGCCCGGGCCACGTGCCGTTGCAGCTGGTGAAAGAAAACGTCGAAAAGCAATTGCAGGCTTGCTACGAAGCGCCGTTCTACACACTCGGTCCGCTGATCACCGACATCTCGCCCGGCTACGACCACATCTCATCGGCGATGGGCGCGGCCAACATCGGCTGGTACGGCACCGCGATGCTGTGCTACGTGACGCCGAAAGAACACCTGGGTTTGCCGAACCGCGACGACGTGAAGCAAGGTCTGATCGCCTACAAGATTGCGGCCCACGCGGCCGATTTGGCCAAAGGCTTTGCTGGCGCGCAGATGTGGGACAACGCGATCTCCAAAGCGCGGTTCGAATTCCGCTGGGAAGACCAGTTCCGCCTCGCGATCGACCCCGACACCGCGATGAAGTACCACGACGAAACGCTGCCGAAAGAAAACGCCAAGGTGGCGCACTTTTGCTCGATGTGCGGCCCGAAGTTTTGCTCGATGAAAATTTCGCAAGAAGTGCGTGAGTTCGCGCGGCTGCAAAAGCTGGAAACTCCAGCGGACGCAGCGTCGGGATCGGCGGCAGCGGTGATACCTATCCACGCTGCGCTGGAAGAAAAAGCGCAAGAATTTCGCAAAGCCGGCGGCGAGATTTACGGTTGAGTTGCGGGCCATCGCCATGGCCCCCAAGCGGGTTCTACCGCACCGCAGGCGCTACCGCGACGAAGCCGATGCGCGTCAGCCCGCCTTTTTGCACGATGCCGATCAGCTCGGCGACGCGGCCGTAGGGCACGGTTTGGTCGGCGCGCAGCTGCACCTCGGTTTGCGGGTTCAAACGCGCGGTTTCGGTGATGCGCCGGGCGAGCGTCGCAGTGTCGATTTCGGTGTCGCCCAAGAACAGCTTGCCTTTCGGGTCGATGGCGACCGCGATGAAGTCGGGCGTGTCACTGGGCTGCGCGGCATCGGTTTTCGGCAGATCGAGCTTCAGGCTGCTGCTCATCAGCGGTGCGGTGATCATGAAAATCACCAGCAGCACCAACATCACGTCGATCAGCGGCGTCATGTTGATGTCGCTCATCGGCTGGGGCCCGGTGGTGCGTTCGAGTCGGCCGAATGCCATGGTCGTGCGCGGGTGGGGTCAGGGGTTTAGCGGCGAATCAATGCACCGACCGCGTCGCACGCGCATCGGTGTGCCGCTCGCTGTGCATCTCGCGCAAGTCGTGTGCGAAGCCCTCGAGTTCGGCTTCGCAGCTGCCCACCATCTTGCCGAAAATGTTGTATGCCAGCACCGCCGGAATCGCCACCGCCAAGCCGGCGGCCGTCATGACCAGTGCTTCGCCGACCGGACCGGAAATACGTTCAATGGTGATGGTGCCCGCGGTCGAGATGCTGACCAGCGCGTGGTAGATGCCCCATACCGTGCCGAACAAGCCGATAAACGGCGCGGTGCTGCCGATCGACGCCAGCACCACCTGGCCGAATTGCAGCTGCGCCAAGACCGCATGCAACGCGTCGCGCAGGCGGCGGGTCAGTTGCGATTCGCGTTGGCCGCTGGCTTCCAGCGTGCGCGCGCTGGGCTGTGCGGTGGCTGCGCTGAGCAGTGGCGTCAGCACGCATTCGCGGTCGAACGCGGCGAGCTGGTCGCCCGCGGCGGCGATGTCGGCCGCCGCCCAGAAAGCGGGCACCGCACGGGTCAGGTCGCGGCGCACGCGGCGCAGCAGCCAGCCTTTCCAGAAAATCAACACCCACGCGCTGATCGACATCAGCAGCAGCAGCGCCGCCACGCTGCGGGTGATCGCGTCGCCTTGTGCCCAGAATTGTTGAAAGCCTGTCATCGGGTCAAACCGAGCACGTCGCGCATGTTGAACAGCCCATGGGTGTGGTTTGCCAAAAACCGCGCGGCGCGCAAGCTGCCTTGCGCGTAGGTGGCGCGGCTCGAACTCTTGTGACTGATTTCGATGCGCTCACCGGTGCCGGCAAACAGCACCGTGTGGTCGCCGACGATGTCGCCGCCGCGGATGGTGGCAAAGCCGATGGTCGATGGGTCGCGTTCGCCACCATCGGGTGACGAGGTGCCGTCGCGGCCGTACACCGCGCAGTCTTTCAGGCTGCGGCCGAGGGCGGCGGCCACCACCTCGCCCATCGCCAGCGCGGTGCCGCTCGGCGCATCGACCTTATGGCGGTGGTGCGCTTCGATCACTTCGATGTCGTAGCCGGTGGGCAGCAAGCGCGCGGCGGTATCGAGCAGCTGCATCACCACATTGACGCCGACGCTCATGTTCGGTGCCATCACGATGGCGACGTGCTGCGCATGGTCGGCGATCAGCGCTTTTTGCGCGTCGGTGAAACCGGTGGTGCCGATCACCGCTTTGACGCCGAGTTCGCGGCACAACCTCAGGTGCGCCAAGGTGCCCTCGGGCCGGGTGAAGTCGATCAGCACATCGGTGTCGGCCAGCCCGGCGCGTACATCCGCAGTGATCGCGACACCGCTTGTGAGGCCGGCAAACGCCGCCGCGTCGTGGCCCAGCGCGGTGCTGTCGGGCATGTCCAGCGCGCCCGACAGGGCCAGGTCTTTAGCGGCGAGCACGGCTTCGATCAGCATGCGTCCCATGCGGCCCGAGGCTCCGGCGATGGCGACTTTCAAAGGTTTCACGCCATCGATGGCGACGCCCAACGAATCGGCGCCAGCGGCGGCGACCTGTGCCCCCGCCATCAACGCGGCTCGAGCGGCGGATAAACGCGACCCGGTGCGGCGGCGGGCGCGTCGACAGCAGCCGGTTTGACCGGTGCTTTCAACTTTTGCAGCTGCTCGGCAGACATGGCCAGCGGCGCAGTCTTGGCAGCCGGTTTGTTGGCGTCGATCGAGGCGACGAAGGCTTCTTCCAGTGGCAAGTCGCCACCGGTGTCCAGGGTTTTGAGCAGCTCTCCATCGAACAAGGCGACGACGCTGCGACGCTGTGCCTCGGCACCTTGGCGGCGGATCGTGAAAACGTAATCCCAGCGGTTGGCGTGGAACACGTCGGTCAACAGCGGCGAGCCAAGGATGTCGCGGACTTGCGCGCGCGTCATGCCGGGCGTGATGCGCGCGACTTGTTCCTGGGTCACCACATTGCCTTGCACCACCTCGACTTTGTAGGGTGTCAGCAAGCCCATGAAGCCGTCTTTTTTGGTGAATGCACCGCAGCCCGCCAGCGCGGCTGTGGCGAGCAAACCCACCGCGCGCATCAACGTGCGGGCGTGCTGTGGACGAATGAAAAACAAGGGCAGCATGGCGGCGTCGCGAGCTGACGGCGCGTCACCTCGGGTGGATATGATCGAATCGATTCTAGCGGCTGGGGTAGTGGCCCGAACGCCCATCAGGAGGCCGCATGGCACACGCAGACGAACTCAAAAACAGCGGCTTGAAGGCAACGCTTCCCCGCATCAAGATCCTGGAAATATTCCAGCAAACCAAGCAACGCCACCTTACCGCCGAAGACGTTTACAAGGTATTGCTGGCCGACGATGCAGATGTCGGTTTGGCCACGGTCTACCGGGTGCTGATGCAGTTCGAGCAGGCGGGCATCTTGTCGCGCAACCACTTCGAGTCAGGCAAGTCGGTGTTCGAGCTCAACGAAGGCCGCCACCACGACCACCTGGTGTGCGTCGATTGCGGCCGGGTGGAAGAATTCTTCGATGCCGAGATCGAAAAACGGCAACGCGCGGTGGCGTCGGCACGCGGCTTCGAGCTGCAAGAACACGCGCTGTCGTTGTACGCCGCGTGCACGAAAAAAAACTGCCCGTACAAAACGCGCTGATCGCGGTTCACCGCGGGCGGGCGTCGCACCGACGCAGCGCGACAGCTGTTTATTCGGTGCCGCGCGCCAGTGCTTTTTGGTGGCGTTCGATGAATTCCTTGTAGGTATCGATGCCGCGCAACTGCAAGATGGAATTGCGCACGGCGGCTTCGACCAGCACCGCGAGGTTGCGTCCCGCGTCCACCGCGATCACCACTTTGCGCACCGGCACGTCGAGGATGTTTTCGTACAGCGGCTCGTAGGGCAGCCGCTCGAAGTCGCGCTCCATTGTTTCTTTGCGCACCAGGTGCACGATCAGTTTCAGGCGCATCTTGCGGCGCACCGCGGTTTCACCAAAGATGGCTTTGATGTCGAGCAGTCCGATGCCACGCACTTCCAGCAAATTCATCAGCAGCTCGGGACAGCGGCCCTCGAGCGCGGTTTGCGACATCCGGTAGACGTCCACCGCGTCGTCGGCAACCAGCCCGTGGCCGCGTGAAATCAGTTCCAGGCCCAGCTCGCTTTTGCCCAACCCGGATTCGCCGGTGAGCAACACACCCAGCCCGAGGATGTCCATGAACACGCCGTGCCGCGTGGTGCGCTCGGCCAGCAACTGACTCAGGTAGTGGCGCACCACATCGATCACCTGGCCGGCCGAATCGGCGGTGACGAACAGCGGAATTTCCGCGCGATCGCACATCGTGACGAGTCGCGCCGGCGGTGCCTGGTCGTCGGCGACGATGACCACGGGCGGCTCCAGCGTCACGATGCGCTGGATGCGGCGTTCTTGGTCGATCGGGTCGGCTTCTTGCAGGTAGGCCACTTCCCGGCGCCCGACCAGCTGCACCCGGTAGGGGTGGATGTAATTCAGGTAACCGACCAGGTCGGCAGCCGACTGCGCATTGCGCACCGCGGCTTCGTCGAATCGGCGTTCCGGGTGGGCATGACCTGCCACCCATTCCCAGCGCAATGCGGCGCGGTGGTGTTCGAACAAAGCCTCAGCACTGATGAGGATCGGCTTCATGCGTGCGGGTGGAAGTGGCGTACCGAGCCAGTGTCAGGCCACCGACTTCAGCGGCTCCCAGTTGGCTATCAGTTGGTGCACTTTGATGGCGTCGGTTTCGGTTTTCAGGCGTTCGCGTAATTCGCGGTCGCTGAGCATTTCGGCGATCTCGGACAGTATTTCCAGGTGCCGCTGGGTGGCGGCTTCAGGCACCAGTAAAAAAATCAACAGCGTGACCGGTTCGTCGTCTGGCGAGTCGAATGGAATCGGTTGCTGAACCCGCGCCACCGCGGCCAGCGGTTGTTTCAGGCCTTTGATGCGACCGTGCGGAATGGCCACCCCATGACCGAGTCCCGTCGAGCCCAAACGCTCGCGGGCGAACAGGTTGTCGGTCACGGTGGCGCGTGAAATGGTGTGCAGGTTTTCGAACAACAAGCCGGCTTGTTCGAACACGCGTTTTTTGCTGGTGGCGTCCATATCAACCAGCACGTTGCTGGACGGCAAGATCGCGGCGAGACGGTTCATCGGGTGGGCCCAAGTGGCAACTTCAGCGGGAGAGCCTCGTTGCGCGCTTGCGTGGAGCCAAAAGCGGCTGGTTGTCTGAAGCAGCGCCGTGATCGACTGCGGCGCTGAACTGGTGGGATGCGAATTGTGCACAGGATGCTGCATCGCAGCAATGTGCCGCAACCCCGCATTCGCGGGAGCGTTGCTTACGCCGCAAAACCACACGAAAAAGCGGCCCGCAGGCCGCTTGAGCTGAAAAACCGCACCGCTTACCGGGCGACGGCTGCGTGGTGCGGCGGGTCGCTTACGGCACCGTCGCGTCGAGCCGCTTGGCGGCGATGTGGTGGTGGTTTTGCAAGCGGTCTTTGTGGCGGCAAACCTGGCGGTCCAGTTTGTCCATCAGCTGGTCGATGGCGGCGTACATGTCTTCGGCCGTTTGCTCCACAAAAATATCTTTGCCTTTCACATGGAGCGTGACCTCGGCCTTTTGTCGGCGTTCTTTTTCTGTCAGCTTTTGCACCGATAGCAGCACCTGGATGTCGACCACCTGGTCGAAGTGGCGCGTGATTCTTTCCAGCTTCGTCAGTACGTATTCGCGCAACGGCGCGGTGATGTCTAGGTGATGGCCACTGATCGTCAAGTTCATAAAGGCTCCTATCCCAGGGGTGAAAACACAGCTCGCGATGCTGGGCTGGCGCGGCGCTGACAGCCGCATGCAACCCAACGGTTTTATCTTGCGCCCGTTCGGCGGGACTGGCAAGGCGGCCTGGTTACCGGCAGCTGGTTGCGTGCAATGCGACCGCTCGCCGCGCGGCAGCTGCCGCGAGCTGGTGCGGCTGCGAACCGCTGGTTGCGAGCCGCGCGCGCCACGGAGCGGGCCGCCGTCACCAGCCGCAACCGCGCTGGCCGATGCGATAATTTTTTGGTGTTGAACCACTCGGAGCTTGACTTGGACGTGCCCCCCACGCGGTGACCGTTCACTCTGCGCAAAGCGTGCCTTGCAGGCATGGCGGGGCGGGGGTGCAACGGCAAAACTTTCCCGTTCCCCTCAGGCCCCCCGATCGCTGCCCTAGCGCGATCGGCCAGTTGGAGCTGCCATGCTCAATGTGTTTTCGCTGGCCAATGGCCGTTTGTTTCAAGTAGAAATAGAAAGCCGCGCAGCGCTTTCCCAGGTGCAGCCAGTGTGGGTCGATTTGGACGCGCCCACGGTCGAAGAAAAAGGCTGGATCGCACAGCACTTCGGCGTGACCATTCCGGACGACGCGGTGGACGACGACCTTGAAGAGTCGGCCCGTTTCTATGAAGAAGACAACGGCGAGCTGCACATCCGCAGCGACTTTTTGATCGACGACGACGAGACGCCGCGCAACGTGCGGGTCGCCTTCATCTTGCACAACAACGTGCTGTTTTCGGTACACGGCGAAGAGCTGCCGGTGTTTCGCTTGCTGCGGCTGCGCGCGCGTCGCATACCGGCGCTGATTGAAGACGCCAAAGACGTGCTGCTCAAGCTGTACGACGCCGATGCCGAGTACAGCGCCGATGCACTGGAAGGCATTTACGACGCGCTGGAAAAAGTCAGCCAGCGGGTGCTGAAAGAAAGCGTCAACGACGCGATGGCGGCCGAGGCGCTGTCGGCAATCGCCAAAGAAGAAGACCTGAACGGGCGCATACGGCGCAATGTGATGGACACCCGCCGCGCGGTCAGCTTCATGATGCGCAGCCGCATGCTGAATGCTGAACAGTTCGAAGAAGCACGGCAAATCATGCGCGACATCGATTCACTCGACAGCCACACCACCTTCTTGTTCGACAAGATCAACTTCTTGATGAACGCCACCGTGGGCTTCATCAACATCAACCAGAACAAGATCATCAAACTGTTCTCGATTGCCAGCGTGGGACTGTTGCCGCCGACATTGATTGCCAGCGTGTATGGCATGAACTTCAAAGCGATGCCGGAGTTGGATTGGGCCTGGGGTTACCCGTTTGCGATTGGTTTGATGGCGGCGTCGGTGGCCGCGCCGTTTATCTACTTCCGGCGCAAGGGCTGGTTGTGATGCGGCGGCGGGCGTCGTGGCGGTCGCATCGATGACAAACAAGCTGGCAATTGCGGTGGGCGGCTTGGCGTTGGCGTTGGCGGTGCTGGTGTTCGGCTTGAAGGTGTGGCACGCGCGATGGGTGTGCTCGGAGTTGGGCGGGCGCGGGGCCGATGGCGAGTGCTACTTCGATGAGCCGTCGGTCACGGGCACCAGCCGCCGATGAGCGACACACCAAATCCGAGCCCGAGCCCGAGCCCGAACAGCACGCTTGCGTCGGTTGGCGCCAGTCCGGCGGCGCTGGCCGCGCTGCTGCGTGTGGCGGCATCGACGACGCTGATGGTGCTGTCGTTCGCGCTCGTCAACCCGGTGGTCGCCGTGCGGCTGCAAACCGCAGGCGTCAGCGCATCCGCCATTGGTGTGTTGGGCACGCTGCCGTTTCTGAGCATTGCGCTGATGGTGCCGCTGATGCCGTGGCTGTTCGCGCGGATCGGCGTGGCCACGGCCTACCGCTGGGGCATGGCGCTGGAGGTGGTGGCCACGCTGGGCTACGCACTGACAGACCACTACTTCGGCTGGTGTGCGCTGGCAGTGCTCGGCGGCATCGGCGGTGCGGCCGCCTGGAACGGCACCGAAGCGTTGATTGCCCACAACGCGCCGCCCGACCGGCGGGGTCGCTTCACCGGCCTGTACCAAACCGCGCTGGGTGCGGCGTTGGCGGTGGGGCCGTTTTTGCCTGGCGTGTTGCCGCTGTCGCCACGCAGCCTGACGGTGCTGGCCGCCGCGCTGTTGCTGCTCGGTTTGGTGCTGACCGTGGGTCCGGCGGTGAGTGCGCTACAGGCCAGCCATGAAGGTGCCGAACAGCCCAGCTTGTGGGCCACGATGCGCAGCGTGCCCGGCCTGGTCGCGGTGGCATTTGCCGGCGGCGTGTACGAAGCCGGCTTGGGCCCGATCACCACCGCCTACGGTTCGCAAACCGGTTTGTCGCTGGCCGCTGCCACCTCGTTGGCGGGGGCCATCGGCGTCGGCAGTTTGGTGTTGCAGTACCCGTGCGGCTGGCTGGCCGACCAGGTGTCGCCGCGCCGCGTGTTCGGCCTGGCCGGCGCGTTGCTGCTGGCCGCATCGGCAGCGTTTGCGGCGGCCCATGTGTGGCCGCCGGTGCTGTGGGTGTGTGCGTTCGTGTGGGGCGCGGTGGGCGGTGCGCTGTACACATTGACGATGATCCGGGTGTCCCACCAATTTGCCGCGTCGTCGGCCATCGCCGGCACCGCCGCCATGATCACCGGTTACACCGTGGGGGGTGCCCTCGCTCCGTCATTCAGTGGCGTCATGCTCGACCACTTCGGTGCCGTGGGCCAGGCCGCCTGGCTGAGTGTGCTGGCCGCCGCCGTGTTGCTGATCTCGCAGCGGTTTTCCGGGCGGGTCGGACACGGCTGATCGGGGTTGCCGGAGTCCGACGGTGAGAGCTTGTCGGGCATGAACGGAAGACGCTCACGCCCTCAGCTGCCGCCCCAAGTTCGATGCATCTGGTGCGCCAGCGCACGGCCGCTGAGCCAGGCGCGCTCGATGCCGTCGGCGGCGCGGTCGGGTGCCGCATCGGCTGGCGGCACGCCATGCCACGCGTCGCCGCACGCGCCAAGTCGCAGCGTGGCGTTCCACGCGCAAGTCTCGGCACGCGGCGCGGTGACTTGTGCATAGCGCCAGCGGTGCGCGGCCGCATGCACCGGCGTTGCCAAACGCACGCCCTGCAGGCGGGCGAATTCACCGAGCAGCGCGCGGATCACCTCCGCGGCGTCGGCCTCGAGGTGGTCGTGCGTCCATTGCGCTGTGGCGTGCAACACGCGGCGGCAGGCCACGCCATCGACCTGCGTGCGGCCGCGTCGGGTGTCGTCGCGCAACACGGTGGCCAGTACCTGCTGGGTGTCGGCTGCGCGCGGCGAATGCGTGGCGCCAGGCAGCGCGTCGCCCCAGGCGGCCATCACCGTCCAGCACGGCGCGCTGTGGGTGGCGCGCATCGCATCGGCCATCGCCGCATCGGGCTGCAGCAACACCGCGGCTTGTTCAGCGGGCAGCGCCACCACCACCGCGTCGAATGCGGCCGGGTGCGACGAACCATCAGCCAACCGAAGTTGCCAGGCCGGCTCGAGCGCCGGGGCACCGGCTGGCTTGAGACCTGACACCGGGCTATCGCAGTGCAGCGTGACGCCGGGTAACAGCTGTGCCGCCAGCCGCTGCGGCAGCGCGTTCATCGATGGCACGCCGTAGCCGCATAGCGATGCGGTGAGGTCGGCCTCGGCGTCATCACCCACCGCAACCAGACCGTCATCGCGCCAGGCCAGCACCTGCGCGCGAAACGCTGCGCTGCGTGCAACGAAGTTCGGCGCGCCGTGGTCAAACGCACCCGCCGCGCTGCGCCGGGTGGCACAGCGGCCGCCGACCTTGCCGCTTTTGTCGAACAACGTGACCGCATGGCCAGCGTCGCGCAGCTGCGCGGCCGCGGTCAAACCGGCGATACCCGCGCCGACCACCGCAATGCGGCGCGGCGCAGCGCACGCGGCCGGCGTTGCCGCAAGTTGACTCACGAATTGGCCTGCCGTTTCAACCAACGCATCAGCGCGCCGACACCTGGCAGCTTTTCATACAGCTCCTCGGCCACATCCCAATAATCGCGGTGCACGGTAATGAGCCCGTTCACATCGAGCTTCAAATGCGACGCGCCGCGCACGGTTTGCACTTCGCGGTTGAAGCGCCGAAAGCGAAAGACGAAATCCCAGGTCAGCACGCATTGGTCGCCTTGCGTGATGACGTCGTGGATGACGAAATGCGGGCCATCGAGTGCCACGTACATGTGGCGGAACACCGCTTGGATGGCGGGCACGCCGCGCACCGCATTGAACGGATCCTTGAACACCGCGTCGGCGCTGTAATAGTCGCCCAACCGCGCTACGTCGGCGGGCGTGAGTGCTTCGAACGCGTCGACGATGCGTGCGACGCGCGGGTCGCTGCTGCGCTCGGTGGCCGGCACCGTCACAGCCCGGTCGCCCGGCGTATCGCCTTGAAATACAAGCCGTCGCTCAGGTGGCTGAGCGCTTTGACGAAGCCGGTGAAGCGCTTCGGAAAGTGGATTTGAAACTCACCGGCGGCCCAGCCGGCGATCATTTCGCGCGCGGCTTCATCGGGTTTGATAAGCGCCGGCATGTTGAACTGGTTGCCCGCAGTCAGCGGCGTTTCAACGAAGCCGGGGCAGATCACCGACACGCCGATGCCCAGCGGCGAGAGATCCAAATACAAGGTCTCGGCCAGGTTGATCAGTGCCGCTTTGGTCGGCCCGTACGCCAGCGAATTCGGCAGCCCGCGGTAACCGGCCACGCTGGACACCAGGCTCAGGTGGCCCGACTTCTGGCTGATCAGTATCGGCAGCACTGCATCCAGCAAATACAGCGCGCCGACGTAGTTGACCTTGTCGTGCAGCAGCATCTGGTCGAGGTCGAACGCGGTCGCGCGCAAGGCTTGGTAGTGCCCCGCGCAATACAGCGCCAGGTCGATGCGGCCGAAGCGCGCCACGATGGTTTTTGCGGCGTTGCCCATCGCCTCGCGGTCGGTGGCATCGAGCGCGATGCCGAGGCTGCCCGCGTGCGCTGCCTCGAATGCGCCGATGGCCGCCGCGTTGCGCGCCGACACCACCACCGTGGCCCCACGGGCATGCAGTTGTTGCGCAGTGGCCAAGCCGATGCCGGTCGAGGCACCCACCAGCCACACCACCCGGCCGGTCCAATCGGCGAATTTCGGATTCAACGACATGGCCGCGCCCGCATCAAGATTTGTAGAACGACAGGGTGACTTCGCCCAGCCGCACGCCGAACTTGCTCATCACCGCTTTGTTGAGCATCACCCGGTCGTCCATCAGGTACATCCAGTCGTCGAATTGCACGTCGTAGGTTTTGCCGTCGACCGGCAGGCGCAGCGTGTAGCTCCACTGAAACGCATTGCCCGCGCTTTGGCCCTGCGCGGTGCCGATCACATCGCCCGCGGTGCCGGTGTATTTGCCGTCGGCCAGCTTTTTCAAACGCCAGATGCGCTGCTGTTTTTCGCCGTCGCTGTAAACAAACTGCTCATCGAGCACGCCGTCGTCGCCTTGCCAGGTGCACTTCATCGCCACCGTGAAGCGGCGCACCACCTTGCCGGAACGGTCGGTGAACAAGCCGTGCGCGGTGAGGTCGCCGCTGAAGTAGGTCTTCAAATCCAGCAGCGGTTTTTCGGCGGCGTAGTCGGCCGGCGTGGTCGAGGCACAGGCGGCCACCAGCGCAGCGCTGGCCAGTGCCGCAGCGATCAAGGTCAAACGTCGTTGCATGGCATGTCCAATCGATGGCGAATCAGCAAAAAGTGCAGCAGCAATGCGGCACCCAGTTTCAGCAGGCAGGGCAACAAACAATAGCCCGCGGTGATTGCCATCAGCGCTTGCGGAGTGCGGCTGCCGGGCGCGTAGCCGAACCACGCCAGCGCGGGCAATGCGACCCCGGCGGCCAGCGCCAAGTTCAACTTGGTGGCGAAATGCCACCAGCCGAAGTAGGCGCCTTCGGACCGTTCGCTGTGCCCCGCGCTTTGAATGACACCGGTCAGCAGCGCTGGCGGCAGCGTCAGGTCGGCACCCAGCGCGATGCCGCTGAGCGCGCACACCACGGTGAAAGCCGCCACGTCGCCCGTGCCCAACAAGGCGGCCCAGCTGAACACCGCAATCGCCAGCACCATGCCGGCGCGCCACGCGCGTTCCAAGCCGAGCCAGCGCACGGTGCGCACCCACAGCGGAATCGACAACGCGCCAGCAGCGAAGTAGCTGGCCAAAAACAGCGGTTCGTAGGTCGGCGCTTGCAGTCGGTCGCGTATGAAAAACAGCACCAGCGTGGCGGGCACCGCGCTGGCAATGCCGTTGACCAGGTACACCGCCAGCAGGCGGCGAAAAGCCGGTGTCGCAAACGGCAGCAACATCGACACCGGGTGCTGCGCGGCCGCGGTGCTCGGTGTGGTCGCTGGTGTGGTCGCTGGCGTGGGCGCCAGTTCGGCCGATGGTGCAGGCCGCGGTGACCAGCGCAGCCACACCACGCCGATCACCAACACCAGCGCAAAGGCGGCCGTGGTGGCGGGCATGCCGGCCAGCGAGGGCAGCACGCTGGCCACCAGCACGCCAGCCAACGCCAGCCCTTCGCGCCACGCGACGATGCGTGCGCGCTGGGCCGCGTTGCCGCCCAGCCGAGCACCCCACGCCTGGTGCACCACCGTGACCACGCTGTAGCCGAGATAGGTGATGGCGAGCGTCACCGCACACCACACCAGCAGCGACGCGGTGCCCTGCACCTGCGGAAAAAACAGCGCCGTAAAACCGACCGCCAACACCAGCGCGCCGAGCACGATGGCCCACCACGCATGTGCCGCGCCGCGCGCCAGCCAACCGTCGGCCGCACGTCCAATCAGCGGGTCGGCCACCGCATCGACCAGCCGCGCGCCCAACAGCACGGCACCCAAAGTCGCCAGCGGAATGCCGAACTGGGTGGCGTAGTGGTTGGGCAGCACCACATACAAAGGCAACGCCACAAACGCCAGCGGCAGCCCGAGCGCGCCGTAGCTCACCCCCTGTCGCCAGCGCACCACCGGCGCATCGCCGTCGAGCGTGGCGTGGTGGCTCGGCTGACCAGGGTGGCCAGGGTGGTCGGCGGTGGGGTCTGGCGGCCCGCCCGCGGGCGGCCATGCCGCATGGGCAGCCGTGTCGACCACCGCCGCGTAGGCGCAAGATGCGGTCGAGGCCGGTGCAGTCATCACGATCCCCCGCGTTTGGTTTGCAGCAACCCGGCCAGCAGCGCGGCGCGCAGCTTCGGCTCGGAGGTGCGCGGCGACAACCAGATGCCGAAAAACAACCGCGTGAATTCGGCGTCGCGCACTTCGCCGGTCAAGCGGCCGTTGACGAAAAATCGCGTCGCTGTCGCAGGAATCTGCACGCCGGTGATGCGGTCGCCTTCGACCACATTCGGAAACGCCTTGGTCATCGCGGCCAGCCAGCGGGCTTGTTTGTCCGCGGCAATTTCGCCGCTGCGCAGCATTTCGGTGATCGAACGCTCGGCGATCTTTACCCCGCTCAGATCGCGCGCGTAATCCAGCTGCAGCGCCAGCGGCAACTGCTCGTAGCGGCCGGCGTCGAAGTCGGCGTTGGCCCACAGGTGCATGTCGTACACATGGAAGAAAAGGTAGGTCAGCCGGCCGCTGCCCCATTGGCGCGCGTCGGGCAACTCCAGTCGCACTTCGGCGGGCGGCGATGGCGCTTGCGACATCGGTACTACCGCGCGGCCCGCACCCGCATACCAGCCGCATGCCAGCACCAGCAGGCCCACCAGCAGCGCGCGCCGCGGGTTCGATTGCTGCTGCGCCATCTCAATCGCGCTGCAGCGTGAACTGCATGACATCGGTGTTGCCCATCGTGAATGCGGCTTCGCAGTAGGCCAGATAAAACTCCCAGATGCGCATGAAGCGGGTGTCGAAACCGAGTCGACGCACCGCCACGTCTTGACTCAAAAATCGCTCGCGCCAGCGCAACAAGGTTTCGGCATAGTCGAGGCCGAACGCGAGTTCATTGACCACCCTCAGGCCCGCGCTGGCAGCGGCTTTGCGGAACTCGCTCGGACTCGGCAGCAAGCCGCCGGGGAAGATGTACTGCTGGATGAAATCGGTCGAATTGACATAGCGCTCGAACATGTCGTCGCGGATCACGATGGTTTGCACGCAGGCTTTACCGCCCGGCTTGAGTTGGCTGTGCACTGTTTGAAAAAAGCCGGGCCAGTAGGCGCGGCCGACCGCTTCGAACATCTCGATCGACGCGACCGCATCGAACGGCGCCTCGCCGCTGTGGTTCAAGTCGCGGTAGTCCTGCAGCCGCAGGTCGCCAGGCAGGCCGGCGTCAGCCAGCCGCTGCTGGGCCCAGCCGAGTTGTTCACTCGACAGCGTGACGCCGGTCACGGTGGCACCGAACTCGCGCGCCGCAGTTTCGGCCAATGCGCCCCAGCCGCAGCCAATTTCCAACACGCGGTCGCCGGGCCGTACCGCGCATTCGGTCAATGCGCGTTGCACTTTGGCCGACTGCGCGTCGGGCATCGGCCGCGTACGGTCGCCGTCGAACCAGGCGCTCGAATAGTTCATCGTCGGATCGAGCCACAGCCGGTAAAACTCATTGCCGAGGTCGTAATGCGCATGGATGTTTTTCTTGCTGCCCGCGCGCGAGTTGCGGTTCAGCCAATGCTTCACGCGGTACAGCAGCGCGCCCCACCAGGTGCCATAGACCAGCGACTCGAACTCGGTGCCATTGGCTAAAAACAGCTTGATCAAG
>JAYUGJ010000076.1:0-16181 GCA_043738425.1 Burkholderiales bacterium | reverse complement strand
GCGGCGCGCCGGCGCTGCGCTTGCCGCGGGTGGCGGCGGCGCTGTCACTGCAACAGTCGCTGTTGACGTGGCAGCCGCGATTTGCGCAGTTGCTGATCGAAGGCGCGCACCTCGAAGTGCAACGCGACGCGGCGGGTCGCCTGAAGGTGGCGGGGCTCGACTTCAGCGGCCCCGGCAGCGCCGACCACCGCCTGGCCGACTGGTTTTTCAGGCAGCAGGAATTCGTTATTCGGGGTGGTTCGCTGCGCTGGACCGACGCGTTGCACGCCGCACCGCCTATGGCGCTTGCCGATGTGCAACTGGTGGTGCGCAACACGCTGCGCCGCCACGACCTGCGCCTCGATGCGACACCGCCCGCTGATTGGGGCGAGCGCTTCACGCTGAACGGCCGTTTCACCCAGCCGCTGCTGGCGTCCAGCGGCGACTGGCGACGCTGGCGCGGCACGGTGCACGCCGAGTTGCCCAATGTGGATGTCGGCGCGTTGCGCCAGCGCACGCGGTTGCCGATCGATGTCATGCAAGGCCAGGGCGCGCTGCGGGCGTGGATCGACGTGGCTGACGGCCAAGCCGATGCGGTGGCGGTCGACGTGGCGCTGCGCGATGTGGCCGTGCGGCTGCAAAGTGCACTCGAGCCGCTGGCGTTTGCCGAGGTCACCGGGCGGCTGACCGGGCGACGCCAGCCACAAGGCGTGGCACTGGCGGCCCGGCAACTGGCATTCGTCACCAGCGACAACCTGCGTTGGCCGGCCAGCGACTTTGCGCTGAGTTGGAAACAGCAGCCGGACGGCACGGTGACAGCCGGCGAACTGACTGCCGAGCGGCTTGATTTGGCACTGCTGGCGATGGTCGCGCAGCGGCTGCCCGCGGCTGCAGCGACCCACCACCTGTTGGCCAGCATGCAGCCGCGCGGAACGGTCCACGAACTGGCTTTGCAGTGGGACGGTGGGGCGGAGGCGGTACCTGCACCCGCACCCGCACCCGCATCGACAGCTGCACCGGCCACCGCCACTGCCGCCACCGCCGCCACCGCAGCGACCGCTGCGTCGGCGGTTGCGTGGGCACTGCCGCGCCGCTATCAACTGCGTGCCCGGTTGAATCAACTGTCGCTGGCGGCCGCGCCCGCGGCCGGCCTGGCGACCGCCAACGCCAATGCCAACGCGGCCGAGCTGACCGCCGCCGGGCCCATGCGCGTCGGTCGTCCGGGCGTGCGCGGTGCCGATGTGCAATTGACCGCCACCGAGCGCGGGGGCGACGCGCAGCTGACGATGGCGCGCGGCGCATTCGAGCTGCCCGGTGTGTTCGAAGACGCGCTGCTGCCGCTGGACCGGTTGAACGCGCAGCTGAGCTGGCAGATCACCGCGCCCGCGGCCGGCGACGCCGCGCCGCAGCTCACGCTGCAAATCAGGCAAGCGCAGTTTGCCAACGCCGATGCGCAGGGCGAGCTGCATGGCAGTTGGGCCAGCCGCGCGACCGCACGTTCGACCTTGACCGCGGGCCTGCACGACCAAGGCCGGCTCGACCTGCACGCCACCTTGACGCAAGGCGTGGGCACGCGGGTGGCGCGCTATCTGCCGCTCGGCATCCGTGCCGAGGCGCGCCAGTATGTGCAGCACGCGGTGCGCAGCGGGCGGCTGGCCAGCGTCGCGTTTCTCGTCAAGGGCGACCTGCATGAGTTCCCGTTTTCGCATCCGGCCAGCGCCAAAGACAGCGAATTCCGCATCGTCGCGCAGGTCGACAACGCCGGCTTCGCTGTCGTGCCGAACCTGCCCGCCGGCCACGGCGCACCGGCGTACGCCTCGCCGTGGCCGGCGCTCGACAACGTCAGTGGTGAGCTGGTGTTCGACCGGCTGTCGATGCAAATCCACCATGCGCAGGCCCAGCTGAGCGGCGTGGCGTGGACCGGTGTGCAAGGCGGCATCCAGCACCTGGAACAACAACCGGTGCTGGTGCTGGAGGGCGCAGGCAATGGTGCGGCAGCCGATGTGTTGCGCTTTCTGAAAAACTCGCCGGTCGGCGGCTGGACCGACAACGTGCTGGCACAAAGCAGCGCCACCGGTGCGGCCGCGCTGAAGCTGAACTTGTCGGTGCCGCTGTCGAATGCGCATGCCACCGCGGTGCGCGGCAGCGTCACGCTGGCGGCCAATGACCTGCGGCTGCGGCCCGACACGCCGCTGCTCACCGGCGCGCGTGGGCGCATTGATTTCACCGAAAAAGGTTTTGCGATCACCAGTGCGGCGGGCCGGCTGCTGGGCGGCGAGGCCAGCTTCGAGGGCGGCTGGCAACCCGACGGCTCGATGCGATTTGCCGGCCAGGGCACCGCCACGGCCGACGGCCTGCGCCGCGCCAGCGATGTCGGCAGCGCTGCCGTCGCGCGGCTGGCTGGTTCGCTCAACGGGCAGGCGGCCTACCGCGTCGCGCTCAATGTGCTGCGCGGCAAAGCCGATGTGCTGGTTATCAGCAACCTGGTCGGCCTGGGCAGTGATTTGCCGGTGCCATTGCGCAAGGCTGCCGATACGCCGCTGGCGCTGCGCTTTCATTTGGCACCCTCGACCCCGGCCGGCAACAGCGCCAGCAACACGACCAATGCCACCAACACCGCAGCCACCGCCACCGCGGAGCCCGCGGCAGGCCTGGCCACCGCAGCGGCTGCGGCACGCGACCAGGTGCGCCTCGACCTGGGCAACCTGCTGCAACTGCAGTACGTGCGCGATGTGTCGGGCGAGGTGCCGCGTGTGCTGCGCGGTGGCATTGGCGTGCTCGAAGCCGCACCGAACCCGGCCACCGGCGTGGCGGCCGCGCTGAACCTCGGCACGCTGAATGTCGACGCATGGGAGCGGCTGGCCGATGCGTTGTCGGCCACGGCTGCCGACGCCAGCGCCAGTGCCAGCGCCAGTGCGGATGCCAACGCCGCTGCCAACGCCGCTGCGTTGAACGCCTACCTGCCGACCAGCGTCGCCCTGCGTGTCGAGGAGTTGCAAAGCGGCGCGCGGCGCTTGAACAAGGTCGCCGCCAAACTGACCCGTGATGGGCTGACCTGGCGCGTCAATCTGGATGCCGAACAGGCCAACGGCTACCTCGAATTTCGCCCGCCGCGTGCAGCGGGTGTGGTGCCCGCCGCAGCCGCCGCGGCTGCGGCGGGCAACTTCACCGGCGCGGCGTCCAACCCCGGATCGGCCGGTCGGTTGTATGCGCGGCTGACCCGGCTGGCGCTGCCGAAAGACGATGCGGCCGATGTCGAGGCGCTGCTCGATCGGCCCACCACCAGCGTGCCGGCACTCGACATCGTCATTGAAGACCTGACCCTGCGCGGCAAGAAGCTCGGCCGCATGGAGCTGGACGCCGTCAATGTGCGCACCGGTCGGCGTGATGGGGGCGGTGACGCGAATCGAGACGTACTGCGAGAAGGCACCCGAGACAGCACCCGAGAAAACACCCGCGAGTGGCGGCTGAACCGCTTGGCACTGACGACGCCGGAAGCGCGCTTCAGCGCCAGCGGCAATTGGGCCGCACAAGGTGCCAGCCCGAGCAACGGCCGCCGTGTGGCGTTGAATTTCAAACTCGACCTGACCGACAGCGGTGCGCTGATCGAGCGCCTCGGTTTTGGCAAAGTGGTGCGCGGCGGCAAGGGCGCGTTATCGGGGCAGGTTGCGTGGGTCGGCTCGCCGTTGTCGATCGATTACCCGAGCCTCGCCGGCCAGCTCAACATGGCCGTGGCCTCGGGCCAGTTTTTGAAAGCCGAGCCTGGTGTCGGCCGCTTGCTGGGGGTGTTGAGTTTGCAGGCCCTGCCGCGCCGTCTGGTGCTCGATTTTCGCGATGTGTTCCAAGAAGGTTTTGCGTTCGATGACCTGAGCGGCGACGTGCAAATCAACCAGGGCGTAGCGAAAACGAACAACCTGCGCATGCGCGGCGTGCAGGCGGCGGTGTTGATGGAAGGCCATGCCGACATTGCGCAAGAAAGCCAAGACCTGCGCGTGGTCGTGGTGCCCGAGCTGAATGCCGGCACCGCGTCGCTGGCCTACGCGGTGATCAACCCGGCGCTCGGGTTGGGTACGTTTTTGGCGCAGGCGTTGTTTCGCAAACCGCTGATGGCGGCCAACACGCGTGAGTTCCGTGTCACCGGCAGCTGGGCCGACCCGAAGGTCGACAAAGTGGCGCGCACCCTGACCGGCTCAGCCACTGGATCACCGACTGAGCCAGTGCCCGACAGCGCCGCGTCGGGTGTCGCCGCTGCCGCAGCCGCAGCGTCTGCGCCCGCCGAACCCGCCAACGCCAACCCATGAAGATCGCTGCGCTGCAAATGGTCTCGACACCGCGCGTCGACGACAACCTGGCGGCCGCCGCGCAGCTGATCGGTGAAGCCGCCGGCGCCGGTGCGCGCGTGGTGGTGCTGCCCGAATACTTTTGCCACATGGGCCACGACGACCGCGACAAGCTGCGCATCGCCGAGGCCGATGGCAGCGGGCCGATTCAGCACATGCTGTCGACCGCCGCGCAGCGCCACGGCGTATGGCTGATCGGCGGCACGTTGCCGCTGCGCACCGACGACCCCGACCGCGCCTACAACGCCTGCTGCGCCTACGCCCCCGATGGCAGCCGCGCCGCGCGTTACGACAAGATGCATTTGTTTTGCTACGACAACGGCCGCGAGCGCTACGACGAAGCCCGCGTGCTGCGCGCAGGCAGCCTGCCAGTGGCGTTCAACGCAGCGGTGGCTGACCACCGCGACCACCGCGATTCGCATGTGCAGCACGGGCAGCACGGGCAGCACGATCCGCGGGATCCGCAAGAGCCGCAAGCTCCGCAGGAGCTGCAAGATCGCGCGGCCGCCACCGCCGATCCGAACGCCGCCGCGGTTGCACCCGCCACCAACGCGCTGCGCGTCGGGCTGAGCATTTGCTACGACCTGCGGTTTCCCGAGCTGTACCGCGCGCTGATGGTGCCGGCGCTGCCGTGCGACTTGATCGCCGTGCCAGCCGCATTCACCTACACCACGGGCCAGGCGCATTGGGAGTTGCTGCTGCGTGCCCGCGCGGTCGAAAACCAGTGCTATGTGATCGCCGCTGCGCAAGGCGGCCGGCACGAAAACGGCCGCAGCACCTGGGGCCACAGCATGGTCGTCGACCCGTGGGGCAACGTGCTCGCGGTGTTGCCCGAAGGCGCTGGCGTGGTGCTGGCCGAACTCGACTTGCGGCGATTGGCCGCCGTGCGCTTGCAACTACCGGCGTTGACGCACCGGCGGCTGTAGCGCCTGCCGCATCACTTGCTTTTGAAGTGCCCGGCGCGGGCCTGCTTGGTTTCTATGTAGCGCGCGTTGTGCGGGTTGACCGGGCCGTGCAGCGCCAGGCGTTCGACCACCTCGATGCCGCCGGCCGCCAGCGCGGCGATTTTTTTCGGGTTGTTGGTCAGCAGCCGGATGCGCGTGATGCCCAGCGCGTCGAGCATCGCCACTGCCGCGCGGTAATCGCGCTCATCGGCCATGAAACCCAGGCTGCGGTCGGCGTCGATGGTGTCGAGACCGTCGTCTTGCAGCCGGTAGGCGCGAAGTTTGTTGGCCAGTCCGATCGAGCGGCCTTCTTGCTCGAGGTACAGCAACACGCCGCCGGTTTCGGCCAGCCGGTCGATCGCGCGGCGCAGCTGGTCGCCGCAATCGCAACGCAGGCTGCCGAGCAAGTCTCCGGTCAGGCACGACGAATGCAGCCGCACCGGCACCGGCTGGCTGAAGTCGGGCGTGCCGACGACGATGGCCACGTGTTCGGCCGCGCCGTGGTCCTCACGAAACAGCACCAGCGTGCAGTCGGCGTGGGCGGCAATCGGTACTTGCGCATCGCTGACGCGGCGCAGGCTGAATGCGGCGTGGTGCTGCATGCGCTGCACCTCGGCGCAGCTGACCGACAACAACTGCGCCGCCTCGACCTGCGGTAACGCCACCGCGGTGGGCTGCACCAGCAACAGCGCGGGCGTCAGCCGGGCGCGCTTGGCCAGCGTCAGCGCAACGTTCAACACCTGACCCCACCGGACGAGGTCGGCGGCAGCGGCTGGCAGCAAGGCGGCCGCGGTGGAACTGCCCGCGGGCGTCACCGCAGCCCAGTCGAGCACGGCTTCCAGCGTGGCACCGGCCGGCAGCGTCAACAACGCCGGCACGGTAGAGGTGGCCATGCCGCGTGGCCCGGCCAGTGGCACCAGCGCTTGCGCGCGCTCGGCGGTCAACAGCAGCTGCACCGGTGCGCCCAGGCTGGCCAGCCAACGCAGCCGATCCGCGGTCAGGCCTTCTACTGCCACGATCACCGCCACGATCACCGCGGCGCCATCTGCGGCTACATCTGCGGCACTATCTGCGGCAACCTCCACAGCCGCCCCACGCGCTGGCGCGTCGATACCGCCGAGGCGCACCGCGCGTCCGTGCCGCAGCTCGGTTTGCGCGCGGTCTACCCGCGCCGCGACCAGCTCGTCGGGCGCGGCAGGGGTCGAATCTGTCGGTCGGGGTTGTCTATCGTTCATTGAAAAATAGGTTGTGCCATGCGGTGTGCGGTGCTGGTGCGAAGCCGCATCGGCCACACCGTTGGATGGGTTGGATCTGCCACACAGGAAAGGTCATTGATGCGCACCGCTGCCGATTGTCAACCGAGTGCCGAAGCCATCTGGCCCCACTGTGTGGCGCTGGCCGAGGCGCGGCGTGCGGGTCGGCGAACCGCCGGCGCAGCCGCCTGGACGGCGGCCGCAGGATGGGCCCCTGCCGCCGCATGGGACGCCGACGCGCTGCGCCAATTCAGCTTGCTCAAGCCGCTGCTCGACGCCGAGCCCGGCGGCGCGCCCTGGGTCATCGGCCAACTCGGGCAAAGCCTCGATGGCTGTGTCGCCACGCACACCGGCGATTCGTTTTTCGTCAGCGGGCCCGATAGCTTGCAACACCTGCACCGGTTGCGCGCGCTGTGCGATGCGGTCATCGTGGGCGCGGGCACGGTGGCGCGCGACAACCCGCAGCTGACGACGCGCCGGGTCGCGGGCTGCAACCCGGTGCGGGTGGTGATCGATCCGCAACTGCGGCTGCCGTTGTCGGCCACCGTGTTCACCGACGACAGCGCGCCGACCACCGTGGTGTGTGACGCGCGGCGGCACGCCGAAGCGAAGGCGCGCCACGGCACCGACCGCGTGATCGCGATTGACGCTGCCGCCCCGACCGCCTGCGATGGCGGTGCGGCGGGTCCCGGTCAGCTCGACCCTGCAGCCATCGTCGGCGCGCTGCAACAGCGCGGCTTGCAGGTGCTGCTGGTCGAAGGCGGCGGCGTGACGGTGTCGCGCTTTTTGGCCCACGGCTGCCTCGACCGACTGCACCTGACGGTGTCACCGGTATTGATCGGCAGTGGCCGACCCGGCCTGCAACTGCCCGCGCGCGGCGGTGCCATGGCCGATTGCCCACGGCCGGCCAGCCGCGTCTACCGCCTGGGTGCCGATGTGTTGTGGGATGTCGACCTGCGCAGCTAAGGCAGCGCTGAACGCGGCCGGCTTGATCGGGCCGGGTATCCGCATTACCATGTACATACACATACTTTCACGGTGGCCCTATGAAAACCGAACGCGTGACATTGCTGACGTCGCCTGACTTCAAGGCGTTTCTCGGTGCCGAGGCGCAGCGCGAAGGTGTCAGCGTGGCCGAGTTGGTGCGCAGCCGCTGCGAGCGGCGGCCCACCGAAGAAGAAGCCGTGTTGGCGACGCTGACCGCCGAGTTGCAGCAGGCCGTGGCGGCGGCCAAGAAGTCGCTGCGCAGCGGCCTCGACGAGGCGCAATCGGTGCTGCTTGAATTGCGCAACCGTCGCGCCACAGCGCCGGCTGCTGCGGCGGTACCGACAAACCGCAGTCGCGGCTCGAAGAAGGTGGCCTGATGAGCGTGCTGGGCGAAGCGATCGGCGCGATCAAAGAAGCACTGAAGTTGGCCGACGACGTGAAACGCATCGGCGAAACATTGCAAGAACTGTCACGCGAACTGCGCGACCACGACCGACGCATCACCCGCATGGAAGCGAAGTGGGAAGCGGCGGTGGAGCTGTCCGCCAGTCGCCGCGGGCCGCGCGCGCTGGAATAGCCGACGCCGCACGCCACACGCCACACGCCGCACGCCGTCGCGCTGGTGCTTTATTCAACGGCGCGCAGGCGGCAGCGCCAACACGTCGAGGTGGCCCACGCGCATGCGGCTGGGCCCGGGGGCGGTCAGACGCCGCGCCCGCCAGCGTTGCACCAGCCGCTGCTGGAACGCGGTTTGTTCGATCGCCGCGGCCGCCATGCCTTCGACCATCGTGTGGTGCATGGCGGTCGACAGCGCATGCGGCGCGGCGTGGGTTTCGGTGCTGCCGGCGACCGTGTGGTCGGCGTCGATCCGCCAGTCGCTGCAGGCCGATGTCACGCGGTAGCCCGCGGCTTCGGCCTGTTCGATCAACCGTGGCGTCGCGGCCGCGCCGAGTGCCGCGCCGAAACCCTTGTCGCGCCGCTGGTGTTCAGCAAACAAGCGCAGCACCGTGGCGTCGTCCGGGTCGGCGGGCGACCATTCGCAGCGGCCATCGACCTGCAACGCAAACCACATCGCGGCGTCGGCGCGGGCGCAGTGGCGCACCAGCGCAGCCGACCAGTCGGCCGACACCAGGTCGAGTAGTGCCGACGCGGTGACGAGCTGCGCTTCGGCCCACGGCAGCTGGTCGAGCTGCGTGGCGAGGTCGCGCTGCAGGCAGTGAATCGATGCGCCAAAGTGGCTGCCGCGCAGCCGCAGCGAGCCGTCCGCATCGCGGTGCAGCTGGTGTCCGTGGGCCTGCGCCCAGGCTGCCAGCGCGTCGGGCAGCGCAGCCAGCAACGCCGCGTCGTGGTCGACCAGGTACCAGCGTTGCTGGTCGCCCAATCGCGGTGCCAGTTCCCGCAGGTTGGCACCCGTTCCGCAGGCCAGGTCGATCACGCCGAGCGGCCGCTGGTGCGCGAGGTGCGCGTGCAGTTCGCGCAGCGTGCCCGACGCATCGAAAACCGCGGTCGAGTGCGCCCGCGCGGCGCGGTCGAACGGCTCGCGTTGCGCCAGCCAGTCGGTGCTGAAAGCGCTCATGTCTGGGTCTTCATTGTTATGTCTTCATTCTTGTGCGGTCATGGGCGCGGCGTCATCAATCAGCACGCGGTTTGCGCACCGCGTCGAGCACCTGCGCGAACTGCGCGCAGGCCTGCGGCCAATCCGGCAGTTGCGCAGCAGCCGCGCGCGCGCCGGTGGCCAGCCTGGCGCGCCAGGCGGCATCGTCGAACCAGCGGGCCAACGCCACCCGCAGAGCCCGCGCATCGCCGGGTGCCACGCACACGCCGGCACCCGCCGGCACGGTGTCGGGCAACGCACCGGCGGTGGTCGTGATCACCGGCAGCCCGCACGCCAGCGCCTCGGCGGCGGCCATGCCGTAGCCCTCATGCAGCGACGCCAGCACAAAGGCATCGGCCTGGCTGTACAAAACGGCCAAGGTCGCGTCATCGACCTCACCGATCAGCTGCACCCGGCGCTGCAGACCGGCGGCAACGATGGCGTGGTGCACTGCCTGCAGCGCCGCGGGGTCAGGTGTTGAATCACCCACGCAGTGCAAGGTCCAGGGGCGGTCGGCCAGACCGGCCAGTGCCTCGATCAAGATGAGGTGACCCTTGCGCGGCACGATGCTGGCCACGCACAACAACGACGATCCACCGCCAGCGCTCGGCTCGGCCTGGCTGCCGGAGCCCACCGCTTGCGGTGCCCGGTCGGTGCCCGGTTCGACCACGCTGATACGCGCTGCCGCCACGCCCCAGGTGGCCAACGTGCGCGCGGTGCTGGCACTCGTCACGATGATGTGCTGCACCGCGGCCAGGCTGCGTTGTTCGCTCGCCATCAACGCATCGCACTGGCTTGTCGACAGACCGGTTTCCAGCGCCAGCGGGTGGTGCACCAACGCGACCCAACACAAGCGGTGGCGGTGCCGCTCGATCACCTCAGGCATCGCACCGCCGGCCAGGCCGTCGATTACCACCCGCGTACCGGTGGGCAACGACGCAATCTGCGTCTCGGCATCACTCAGCGCGCTGGCATCGGGCATGGGAAACCGCGCTGACAGCGTGTGCACATCGACCTGCCAGCCGCGCCCGCGCAGACCCGCCACGATGCGCCGGTCGTAGCCATAGCCGCCGCTGCGCGTGCGCGGATCGCCCGGCAGCAGCAAAGCCAGGTGGCGGTTCATGGCGGGTTCACCTGTGGCCTGGCGTTGGCGCGGCGGTGGTCGGCAAGCGGCGGTGCGATGGCATCACGGCATCACGCACTGAGCGTTGGCGCGGTGCGTGGCAAGCCGCCTTCATACGACGCCCACGCCACATGCGATTCATTCAGCGTGACTTTCAGGCTCGACAAACCCGCGGCGTGCGGCCCGAAGTCGCCTGCGGTGATGCGTGCGGCGATGCGATCAAAAATTTCGCGCGCCATGAATTCGGTGGTGGTGTTGCGGCCGCTGAATGCAGCCTCGTCGTCGAGGTTGCGAAAGTTCAGCTCGGCCAGCACCGCTTGCAAACTGTGCGTGGCCGCGCCGATATCGACCACGATGCCGTCGGGGTCCAGGGCGGCGCGCCGCAGTTCCAGATCGACCACATAGGTGGCACCGTGCAGCCGCTGGGCCGGGCCGAACACCGCGCCGCGAAAACTGTGCGCAATCATGAAATGGTCTCGAACGTTGACGGTGTACATCGGGCGTTTCCTTGGTGATGTGTAAATAGCGTCAGGTCTTTAATCAAGCGTAATCAATGCGCTGGCACAGCGTGTGGCGGTCGGCTTCAGACGATCCCGCCAGCCGCGCCAGCACCGACGGCAGCGCGTCGAACGGCGCGTGGTCGGTGACCAGCGCGTCGAGTGCCGGGTCGGCCAACAACGACAGCGCCAGTGCCATGCGGCGGCGGTGGCTCCAGCGGCTGCGCTGGGCGGTGGCGATGGAGCCGACCTGCGAGCTTCGCAGCGTCAGCCGCTGTGCGTGAAATGCGCCACCCAGCGGCACTGCCACCGCACGCGTGCCGTACCAACTCAGCTCGACCACGGTGGCCTCGAATGCGGCCAGGCGCAACGCAGTGGCCAGCCCGTCGGGGTGGCCGCTGGCATGCACCACCACATCGGCCGCGGGCGTGGCCGCCTCGGGCAGCACGCAAGCCAGGCCCAAATGCGCGGCCACCGCCTGGCGCTGCGCATTGGTGTCGACCAACTGCACGTGGCAGCCCGGCATGCCGCTGGCCAGCCACGCCACCAGCAACCCGACCACGCCACCGCCGACCACCGCCATGCGGTCGCCGATGCGCGGCGCAGCGTCCCACAACGCATTGACGGCGGTTTCCATGTTCGCCGCCAGCACTGCGCGCGCTGGCGGCAAGCCGTCGGGCAGCAGGTGCACTGCATCGATCGGCACCACGTAATGGGTTTGGTGCGGGAACAAACAAAACACCGCGCGGCCCAGCCAGTCGGCAGGCCCCGCATCGACGATGCCGACGCTGCTGTAGCCGTATTTCACCGGGCCGGGAAAGTCGCCTTGCTGGAACGGCGCGCGCATGCGGGCGTATTCGCTGACCGGCACCTCGCCGCGAAACACCAGCGCCTCGGTGCCCCGGCTGACCGCGCTGTGCAGCGTGCGCACCAGCAACTCGCCGGCGCCTACCGTCAATGCGCCGACCGCGCGGATGTCGGCGTGCCCCGGTGCAACCACCCAGCAGGCGCGGGCAGTTCGCGGCGCGCACGGCGGCGTTTGCACAGGGATGGGGCTGAAAGGCATGGGGCTGACGGTCATCGGGCTTACGAAAATAGCAGTGCGGGCATCCACGGAATCGGACCTGTGATGGGTGGTTTCAGTGCCATGGGGATATGCGGGTTCGGTGGCCGCGCACACCGCCGACTTCGCTACGCTGCACCACCGCAGCTTCCAGCTCGGCTGAGGTTGCAGGCAAAGATTCGAGCGCAGCATGAACCGACGGCCAAGCAGTCCGCGAATCGTAGGGTCTCACGCACGGCCACAGGACGAGGTGCCCACCATGCCCACAGATGTATCGCGCAGCGCGTGCTCGGCACGCATACCTTCCCACGGCACTGCTTCGGCACCCACCGGTGCAGCCGCTGACGGCTTGCGCCGCGACGCCGCGCGCGAACTGGTGTGGTGCGGCACCGCCGGGGTGGTGCTGGTCGGCGCGGTGGTGCCGTGGTGCGAAGCCGAGCTGCGCCGTGCGGTGGTGACCGCAGCGCTGCTTGCGTTCGCTGCCTACGGCGTGGCGTGCGCACTGATCTGGCGTGGGCTGCGGTGGCACGCGCCGCACCCGCGCTTCGGCGCGGCCAACCGGGTGACGCTGCTGCGCCTGGGGTGTGCGCTGGCACTGGGTGCCGTCGCGCTGGTGCTGGCACGGGCCGAATCGGGGTCAGGTCTATACGAGACCAGCGTGGCGCGGCACCACAGCAGCACACTGGCGTGGGCGGTGGTGGGCGTAGCTACGCTGGCAGCGTTGCTCGATTTGCTCGATGGCGCGCTGGCCCGCAAGCACCGCCTGACCAGCCGCTTCGGCGCGCGATTCGACATGGAATGCGATGCGCTGCTGATCGCGGTGTTGTCGGTACTGGTGGTGCAACTGGGCAAGGCGGGCGTGTGGGTGTGTGGGGCCGGTGCGCTGCGTTATGGGTTCGTGGCGGCCGCCCGGCGCTGGCCGTGGCTTGCGCAGCCGCTGCCGCCCAGCACCCGCCGCCAAGCCGCGTGTGTGACGCAAATCGCCACGCTGATCGCAGCGCTTGCCCCTGTGGTGCCCCCGCCGTGGTCGGCGCTGCTGGCCGGCGTCGGTTTGCTCACCCTGGTGGCGTCGTTCACGTGGGATGTGCTGGCACTGCGCCGCACGCACGCCGCAACGGCAACGGCATCGGCATCGGTAACCGCATCGGCAACGGCAACAGCAGCTCCGTCGGCATCTGCATCTGCATTTGCATCTATGTCGGCGTCTGCGGCTGCGAGTGCGAGTGTGACTGCGAGTGCGAGTGCATCTGAACCTGCGCGGCTGCTGTCGGCGGCCGATGGCTGAGTTGCAGCACGCCGCCACCTCGGCAACTCGGTCGGCTACCGACGCCACCGCCGCCATGCCACCGGCGGCGTGGCGGCGCAGCGGTTGGCTGGCGCTGCCGGCCTTCGCCTGGCTCAACCTGCTGCTCACGGTGGAAAGCCGTGGGCCAGCGATGTGGCTGGTGGCCAGTCCGCGCTTGTCGTTCGAGTTGTGTGTGGCGGTGCTCGCGATGTCGGCGTGGCTGGCTGCGCGCCGCGGCATCGGGCCGCGCGGGCAGACGGCGTGGGCGCTGCTTGCCAGCGGTTGGGTCGCAGCGCGGGTGGTCGATGTGATCGCGCCGGCGGTGTTCGGTCGCCGGGTCAACCTGTATTGGGATGGCCGCCACAGCATCGAATTGCTGCAGTTGGTGGCCGCCGACCAACCGCTGTGGCGGGTGCTGCTGGTCGGTGGCAGTTGCGCGGCCGCCGCGATGGTGGCGGGTTGGGCGGTGTTCGTGTCGGCACGGTGGGCTGTGGCGCGGCTGACCAGCGCGCTGGCGTGGCTGGTGGCGCACCCGCGCGGCCGCACCGCGTTGTGGCTGGTCGGTGTCGGGTTGGTCGGCAGTTTCGCGGCCTACCCATATGTGGGCCGCGATACCCGCTGGTTTTTTTCGCTGCCGGTCGCGCCCAGCGTGGTCCGCCATGTGGCGCTGCTCGGGCGTGTGGTGCCCGGAGCGCCGCAGCGCGTGACACACCTGACTCCCAGTCCGCATTTCGACACCGATCTGGCGCAACTGGGTGGCGCCGATGTGCTGCTTGTTTTTGCCGAGGCTTATGGCGTGACCACGCTCGACGACCCGTTGCAAGCCGCCGCGCTGGCCGCACCGCGCGCCGCTTTGCTGCAAGCCCTGCACGACAGCGGCCGCGGTGTGGTGTCGGCGCGCGTGCGCTCGCCGACTTTCGGCGGCGGTTCCTGGCTGGCGCATGCCGCGTTGTTGGCCGGTGTCGACACCGGTGATCCAGGCGACTACGACGCGTTGCTCACCAGCGACCGGGCCACGCTCGTCAGCCATTTCAAACGCCACGGCTACCGCACCGTGGCGTGGATGCCGGGCCTGCAGCGCCCCTGGCCCGAAGGCCGCTATTACGGTTTCGATCGGGTGGCCGGTGCCGACGCGATCGGTTACCTCGGCCCCGCATTCGGCTACTGGCGCATACCCGATCAAGCGTCGATGGCACTGCTCGACCAACAAGAACTACAGCGCCCGACTGCCTTGCCCGGGGCCGCACCAGCCACCACACCAGCCGCCGCGCGGGTCGCCGCGCGGGTTGCCGCGATAGCCGCTTCAACCGACCGCCCGCGCACGCCGCGCTTCATCGTGTTTCCGACCGTCAGCAGCCACGTGCCATTTCGCCCGCTCGCGCCGTACCTCGCCGACTGGAACCAGGCACTGCAGCCCGACGCCTACACCGCGGACCAGGTGCGTGCCGCGCTGGCGCAGCCGGTGTCGTGGACCGCCCCCCGGCCCGCTTACCTGCAGTCGATTGCCTACACCCACCAGTGGCTGTCCGCCTACCTGCGCGGCCGCGCACCCGCCGACCTGCTGACCATCGTCATCGGCGACCACCAGCCAGTGTCCACCGTGACCGGCATCGACAGCGCCAGCGCGTCGTGGGATGTGCCGGTGCACCTGATCAGCAGCGACCGCGCATTGCTGCAGCGCTTCAGCGCCGCCGGTTTCACCGCCGGCCTGCTGCCGCCCGCTGCCGCATCCGCGCCTGCATCTGCGTCGTCCTTTGCCTCCGCCGGCGTCGGCGCGCCACCTATCGGTGACATGCACCAGCTCACCGCCGTCCTGCTCAGCGGCTTCAACCGGAACGCCCGCTGAGGGGTAGGGAGCTGTGTCGCAGACGCGGTATGTGATGCGAGGCATGTGATGCGAGACATGTGATGCGATGTGGCCACCGATGCCGCCAGCGCACCGTTCAACCCGCCCACCGCACGATCCGCACGACCCGCACGACCCGCACAAATCGGGCAAACCGCGACAATGCGCGACTGACCAGGTGTGTGATGTCGCCAAGCGTGCAGCGCGCCGTGTCACTGCGACCCCTCCCTCTCTTACTTCAAGGACCACACCATGGCTATCAAAAAAGGCGACCACGTACCTGCGGGTTCGTTCAAACAACTCAGCGCCACCGGCGTCGCTGACATCACCACCGACAGCTTGCTCAAGGGCAAAAAAGTCGCGCTGTTCGGCCTGCCTGGCGCGTACACCCCGGTGTGCTCGGCCAGCCACCTGCCCGGCTACATCGACAACGCCGCAAAGCTGCGCGCCGCGGGCTTTGACACCATCGCCTGCATCTCGGTCAACGACCCGTTCGTGATGGACGCCTGGGGCAAGTCCACCGGTGCCGACAACAAGGTCATGATGCTGGCCGACGCTGACGGATCATTCACCCGCGCCATCGGCATGAGCGTGGACCTGGCCGCATTCGGCTTGACCGGCCGTTCAGAGCGCTATTCGATGGTGGTGGAAAACGGCGTCGTCACCAAGCTCGACGTCGAGAAAAGCGTGCTCGACCACGACGGCAGCAGCGCAGCCTGCATGCTGCGCAACTGAGCCGTCGGGCAGTCTCGCCAACGAGCTGCCCGAACCGATCCATTGGCCACCGGCGAGCCGCCGTGCAACGGGCGGCGCGCCCCATCAGGAATGATTGATGAACCCGCAGGAAGTGGTGGAATTGTTACGTCGCACCGGCTGCGTCATCGCGGTCGTGTCGGTGTCGGTGGCGAAGGCGCAGGACGGCGCCAGCGCTACGGTCAGCATGGGCACGAACACGGCGCCCACGGTGCTGGCGCCGGTCACGGTCAGTGGTCGTTCGGCGAACCTCGTCGGCATTGCCGACTCTGCCACCGAAGGCACGATCACCGCCAAGCAACTCGCCACACGCCCGCTGCTGCGCGCCGCCGAGGTGCTGGAATCGGTGCCCGGCATGACGGTCACCCAGCACTCGGGCGACGGCAAGGCGAACCAGTATTTTCTGCGCGGCTTCAACCTCGACCACGGCAGCGACTTCGCGTCGTTCGTGAATGGCATGCCGATCAACAACGTCTCGCACGCGCACGGCCAGGGCTACACCGACCTGAACTTCCTG
>JAYUGJ010000075.1:0-17861 GCA_043738425.1 Burkholderiales bacterium | reverse complement strand
CCGAAGCCGAACGCGCCGATGGAGGCGATCATGTTGAAGTCGGTGAACTGCATCGGGTAGTCGGCATAGCGCCGCGGCATGCCGGCCAGGCCGAGAAAGTGCATCGGGAAAAAGGTCAGGTTGAAAAAGAGCAGCGAACCCCAAAAGTGGATCTTGCCGCGCAGTTCTTCGTACATCACGCCGGTCCACTTGGGCGCCCAGTAGTAGTAGCCCCCGAACATCGCGTAGAGCGAGCCGGCCACCAGCACGTAGTGGAAGTGGGCCACCACGTAGTAAGTGTCGTGAAGCTGGATATCGACCGGTGCCATCGCCAGGATCAGGCCGGTGAAGCCGCCGATGGTGAAGACGAAGATGAAGCCGACGGCCCACAGCATCGGCGTCTCGAACGTCATCGAGCCGCGCCACATGGTGGCGATCCAGTTGAACACCTTGACGCCGGTCGGCACCGCGATCAGCATGGTGGCGTACATGAAGAACAACTGGCCGGCCGCCGGCATGCCGGTGGTGAACATGTGATGCGCCCAGACGATGAACGAGAGGATCGCGATCGACGAGGTCGCGTAGACCATCGACGTGTAGCCGAACAGCTTCTTGCGCGCGAACGCCGGGATGACGGCGCTGACGATGCCGAAGGCCGGCAGGATCATGATGTAGACCTCGGGGTGGCCGAAGAACCAGAAGATGTGCTGGTACATCACCGGGTCACCACCACCTGCTGGGTTGAAAAAGCTGGTGCCAAAGTGACGATCGGTCAACGTCATCGTGATGGCACCGGCCAGTACAGGCATCACCGCGATCAGTAGATAGGCCGTGATCAACCAGGTCCAGCAAAACAGCGGCATCTTCATCAGCGTCATGCCGGGCGCGCGCATGTTCAAGATGGTGACCACGATGTTGATCGAACCCATGATCGAACTGGCGCCGAGGATGTGCATCGCAAAAATTGCGGCGTCCATCGATGGACCCATTTGCAGCGTGAGTGGCGCATACAAAGTCCAACCCGCGGCAGGTGCGCCGCCGGGAAACAGAAACGAGGTCATCAGCGTGAGGCCCGCAGGAATCAGCAACCAGAAACTCAGGTTGTTCATTCGCGCAAAGGCCATGTCAGCCGCGCCGATTTGCAGCGGAATCATCCAGTTCGCAAACCCCACGAACGCCGGCATGATCGCGCCGAAGACCATGATCAATCCGTGCATCGTCGTCAACTGATTGAACAGTTGTGGGTTGACGAACTGCAGTCCAGGTTGAAACAACTCGGCGCGAATCATCATGGCCAAGATGCCGCCAAAAATAAGCATTGCAAACGAGAACAGCAGGTACATCGTGCCGATGTCTTTGTGATTCGTTGCGTACAACCAGCGACGCCAGCCATGCGGCGCGCTATGGCTGTGATCGTGACCGTCGCCGTGGGCGTCGCTGTGACCGTGATGTCCGTGTGGGTCGAGTACTGCGCTCATGGAGGATCCTTAAAAAGCTTTGATGCGTCGATCTGAAGATTTAGTTGCGGGCAGCTACCACGTCTGCCGGCTGTACTACGTAACCGGTCTGATTCGACCAGTGATTTTTCGTATAGGTGATAACCGCCGCAATCTCAGTGTCAGACAGTTGTTTCCACGACGGCATCAAGCCGTTGTTCTGGCCCTTCAACAACACCATGATTTGCTTGGTTTTGTCGGCGTCGAGCACCACTGCAGCGCCGTCCAGCGCCTTGACCGCGCCAGCGCCTTTGCCGTTCGGCTGGTGGCAAGCAGAGCAGTTGTTGTTGTAGATCTTTTCACCACGCGCAGTCAGGTCGGCGAGTTCCCACACTTTGGTCGGATCATCCGCCTTCGCCGACATGGCGGCCCGCTGCCCGGCAACCCATGTCGTGTAATCCGCCTGCGACACCACTTTCACATGGATCGGCATGTAGGCGTGCTCCTTGCCGCACAACTCCTGACATTGCCCGTGATAGTCGCCGATCTTTTCGGCGCGGAACCAGGTGTCGCGAACGAAGCCGGGAATGGCGTCTTGTTTGATGCCGAAGGCAGGAACAGCGAACGCGTGGATGACGTCGTTGGCAGTCGTGATGATGCGAACTTTTTTGTCCACTGGCACGACCAACGGATTGTCGACCTTGAACAAATAGTCGTCGCCGGACGGCGTGCCAGCATCGGACATTTGGCGTTGAGCTACGTCGAGCGTCGATACGAACCCGATGCCTTCGCCTTCGCCTTTGAGGTAGTCGTAACCCCACTTCCACTGCATACCTGTTGTTTTGATCGTTAAGTCGGCTGCGCTGGTGTCTTTCATCGCAACAACCACCTTGGTCGCAGGCAGTGCCATGCCGATCACGATCAAAAAGGGCACGATGGTCCAGATGATTTCAACGGTGGTGCTTTCGTGAAAATTCGCCGCTTTTGCACCCTTCGATTTGCGGTGCGCCACGATCGAATAAAACATCACGCCGAATACGGCAAGGAATATCACGATGCAAATGATCATCACGAAGTAATGCAACCAACGTTGATCTGCTGCGATTTGCGTTACCGGCGTTGGCAGGTCGATTTGCAACACCGATGGACCACCCGGCAGGTCATTCACCGCCGCGGCCAGCGTGCTAACCAATACAAGCGCCGCACCAGCCACTCCTCGGAACACATCTGAAAACCAAGCTCTCATGCTGTTCATCGTCACTGCTCTCGTAATTAAATCTGTGCGGCTGGTCGCGCTGTAGGCGGCTGGGAACAGGCCACTCTGACCGCGTGGCGCAGCTCATTGGCCAGTTGTCGGCGCAACTCGGGGCGAATGAATCGCCCAACCTCTATTTTTTTTCCTTGACCCGAAAGCTGGATCAGCGATTGGTCGTTGCTCACCGGCTCAACCCGCACCCATTCGGGCACAAATTCCGCGATTTCTACACGCGTACCAGAAGTGTGCCGCACCGTCAGTAGCCCTGCCCGCATAGCGATATTTTCGTAGTCGGCGGCGTGCCGCGAATACAGCAGCAAGCAGGTTGCCACGGTCAACAATTCAAGCCCTGCGAACGGCGCGATCATCGTGGCACCTTGCAGCCAGAAGAAACCGGCTATCGCTATCGACACTGCGCACAGCGCCGCAAAAACACCGAATAACTGCCTCGGTGCCATAGAACAATTCCGTTTCAACACCCACTCGATCGACCAATCACGCATCCCTGCCGAGCCGCCGACGTGAGCGCCCGTGCTTTCGGTAGCGAAGTGCCACGCGCCTGTTTTCGCACGTTTGGTGGACTCGGTGTTCGGTGATTGAACTGGCATGTCGTAATTACAAAACGGGCAATTGACAATGGCGGTGGCAGCGGTGGTGGGGTGTTGTGCGCAAGCAGCCTCTAGCCGCCTGGACCCCCGACGTAACTGTTGAGTTTATACGCGCAGCGGGTTTGTACTCAGCGCGATTTTCCGGCCGCGCGCACTAAACGGCGCATCTCGTCGACGGATACCTGCGTTGGCTCAACGGTCTGCGTCGTCGTGACTGCCTTGAACGCATGGCCGTATGCGACTTCGAAAGTCAGGTTGATGCGGCCGTGTCTGTCGCGCAGTGCGTTGAGTGCGTCGTGCAGCGCCGCGCGCCAACTGGGCGTGCGCAAGCCGGCGAAACGCTGCGGCGAAACATTGCCGCCGAGCAGCCGCAAGTCGCGCAGCACGGACTCGGCGTTGTCCCACTGAACATTCAGGGTTTCTTGATCCATCACCGGATCGACGAATCCGGCGCGTAGAAGCATGTCGCCCAAGTCGTGCATGTCGACAAAATCTACGGTGGGCGCAGGCCAACCCAGCTTCGCGTACGGCGGCCGCAACTCGCGAACCGTGTCGGGTCCAAAGCAAGAAAACATCACGTATCCACCGACAGACAGCATCTGGTGCCATTGCTGCATCAGTGCAGGCGGATCTTTGGTGCCGTTCAGTGCCATGTTGGCCCACAGCAGCTGCACATCAGTCGGCAGCGCAGCAGACTCTAAAAGGACGCGCGAGCGGTCAGCACTCCAGCGCCTGCGAGTCCACCACGGCGCTTGCAAGGCTGCCTGACTGCGCTCGGCCAGTGCCTCGGTGGGTTCAACGGCGATCAACTCCGCGTTCGGGTGCGCTGCGGATAGCAATGCCGCGCCAGCGCCGAGAAAAGAAGACCAGTCAACGATGCGGCGCGGCGGTACCCGAAACAGCGCCAGTCGGTCGGCCATGCGATGCGCCACATCGGCATGCAGCCATGGAGCTGCGGGCAAGCGGGCGAGCCGTCGTTGCACCGCGTGCACTGCAGTGTCGTCTATCGAGCGTTGCGATGTAGGGGCGCGACCAGTCACCGCAACAGTATATTGAGCCGGTGATTGTCGCCATCGACCCCGACCCAACCGCCACAACCGCGTGGTGGCGGCGCTGGCCGAGCCAGTGCGCGGTGTGCCACGGCTGGGGGCACGGCCGGGTGTGTGCGGCCTGCTTTACGCGATTCGCCGCGCCTACCCACCGTTGCGAGCGATGCGCGTCTCGGCTGCTGGCCGAGCGGTCGCCGATTTGCGGTGCTTGCATGCGCCTGGCGCCGCCTTTCATCCGCGCGCTGGCTGCGGTGGATTACGCCTATCCCTGGGATCGGCTGATTACCGACTTCAAATTCCATGGTGGACTGGACCTGGCCAGCGCTCTGGCCGGCTTGTTGGTTGCAGCGCACCGCCACCACGCGCCGCAGTTGCCAGATTTGCTTGTGCCGGTGCCTTTGGGGCCGCAGCGATTGCGGCAACGCGGCTACAACCAATCGTGGGAGCTGGCCCGCCGCTGCGCAGCCCAGTTGGGTTGCAAGGCAGATGCCGCGCTGCTGCTGCGCATCAAGGAAACTCCGCACCAGCTGGCGCTACCGCGTGCGCGCCGCGCCGCCAACGTGCGTGGTGCGTTTGCAGTCGAGCCGACACGTCGCACCGAGCTGCATGGCCGCCACATCGCGCTGGTCGACGACGTGATGACCACTGAAGCGACGGCCAGCGAGGTCGCGCGCACGCTGCTGAATGCCGGTGCTGCGTCGGTGCAGATATGGGTGGTGGCGCGCACGCCCCGGCCTGGCGATTGAGCGCCTGCGCGACCTGTTGAATTGCCGCAACGCAACCTACTCACACACCAGCACACCACCGACCTGCCATGTTCAACATCGTCCTCGTTCAGCCTGAAATACCGCCGAACACCGGCAACGTGATCCGGCTGGCAGCCAACACCGGGTGCGCGCTGCATCTGATCGAGCCGCTGGGCTTCTCGATGGACGACAAGCTGTTGCAGCGCGCGGGGCTCGACTACCACGAGCACGCGCGCGTGCAGCGCCATGCGTCGTGGCAACACTTCGTCGACGTGATGCAGCCTGATCCCATGCGCTGTTTCGCGTTCACCACGCGCGGTCTCTGCACACCCGCCGGGGTGCGTTGGCGCGCTGGTGATTGGTTGGTTTTCGGCTCGGAGACCGCGGGCCTGCCGCCGCTGCTGCGGGCAAGCTTCGCAGCCGACAAACTGGTTCGCCTGCCGTTGATGCCAGCGCAGCGCAGTCTTAACCTGAGCAACGCAGTGGCGGTGGCGGTGTTCGAGGCGTGGCGACAAAACGGCTATGCCGGCGGCTGCTGACGCCGATATTCGAGACCGGGGTTATCGGCGCTCGGGCCGCGGTTCGCGCCCCATCAGACGCTCAACGCCTTGTCGGGGCGTGCTGCGGCCGTCCAGAACCGCCACGACGGCGGCAGTGATCGGCATGTCCACGCCCAACGCCTGCGCGCGCTTGAGCACGGTCGGCGCACTGAGCACGCCTTCGGCCACATGCCCCAATTCGCTCAGTATTCGGGCAAGCGGCAGGCCTTGCGCCAAGCGCAGTCCCACGGTGCGGTTGCGTGACAAGTCGCCGGTCGCCGTCAACACCAAATCGCCCAGGCCACTCAAACCCATGAAGGTTTCGGCGCGCGCACCCAGCGCCACTCCCAGCCGAACCATTTCGGCCAGGCCGCGGGTAATCAATGCGGCGCGTGCGTTGAGTCCCAAATGCAGGCCATCGGCCAGCCCGGTGGCGATTGCCATCACGTTTTTCACCGCGCCGCCGACCTCCACTCCGATCGGATCGTCACAGGTGTAGACCCGCAGGTTGTCGCTGTGCAGCAGCTCGACCGCCAGCTCACACAACGCGCGGTCGGTGCTCGCCGCCACCAGTGCGGTGGGCTGTCCGCGGGCCACTTCCTGCGCAAAGCTCGGGCCCGACAACACGCCGACCCGACCCTCGGACCACACCTGGGCTGCGACTTCATGTCCCAGGGCACCGGTGCCGTCTTGAAAGCCCTTGCACAGCCAGAATAGACCAGATGCCGGGCGGCCGGGCGCGGCTTGCTGTAGCGCCTGCAGCACCGCAGCCAAACCGGCCATCGGTGTGGCGACGATCACCAGTCCGCCTTCTGCGTGCGCGACGGCCGAGGCGAAATCGGCCGTGATCTGAAGTGCCGGCGGCAAGTCGACCTGATCGAGATAGCGCGGATTGCGCCGCAGCGTATGCATTACAGCCGCTTGACCTGCATCCCGCGCCCACAGCATGGTGGCGTGTCGGCGGCAGGCACTGACCGCGAGGGCAGTGCCCCACGCACCCGCGCCGAGCACACTGAGCTTCACGGCCAAGCGGTTAAGTCATCACGGTGGCAATCACCGAGCCCGCACACTCAGTTGATGAGCGAACCCGGAGCAGGCGTATCGCTGCCGGTCGAGCCTTGCATTTGGGCGCGTTGCGATTCGTACATCGCCTGGAAGTTGACCTCGGCCAACATCACCGGCGGAAACCCTGCACGCGTGCAAATGTCGGAAATGATGGCGCGCAAGTACGGGTAGACGATGCCCGGGCACGCGATCTTGATGATCGGCTGCAGCTGGTCTTCAGGGATGTTGCGGATTTCGAAAATACCGGCGTGCTTGGCTTCCACCAAAAACAGCGTTTTTTCGCCCACCTTGGCAGTCACCGTGGCGGTAACCGTTATTTCGTAGTTGTCAGGCGAAATGGTTTCTGCGCCGACGCCCAAGTTGATGTCTACCTTAGGCTGCGTTTGCTCCAGAAATATGGCCGGCGAGTTGGGTTGTTCGAGCGACAGGTCTTTGAGATAGACGCGCTGGATGTGAAATACGGGTGTGTTGTTGTCGTCTGCCATGGGAGTCTCTTGGTGGGTACGGAGGGGCGATGTCGAAGCGGCACGCGCAGACCGCCTGCGGGGCTGAATTATGCGGCGACGTGCGCGGCCGAAGGTGCCGTGGCTGCGCTCAAGCGCCTGCCAACAGCGGCAACAAACCACCACGCTGGTCTAGCGCAATCAGGTCATCGCAGCCGCCGATGTGGGTGTCACCGATGAAAATTTGCGGCACCGTGCGGCGTCCAGTGCGTTCCATCATGGCAGCCCGCGCGACCGGATCGAGGTCGATGCGCACCTCCTCGATGTCGGTCACGCCGCGCTGCTTCAATAACGCTTTCGCGCGCATGCAGTACGGACACACCTCGGTGGTGTACATGCGCACGGCGGCTGGTGTGGGGCTGGTTGAATTCGACATAGATTGGTGTGGGTGGGAAGTGTTCAACAACCGCGCGGCGAGACCACTCGGTTCAGGCCGAACGCTCCATCGGTAAATTGGCATCGCGCCAGGCGGCTACACCGCCGCCAATGGCGCGGGTGTTTTCGTAGCCACGCTTTTTTAGTATGGCAACTGCCCGATTGGCGCGCGCGCCGTTCGGGCACAGCAACAGCAACGGCACGTTCTTGTTTTTCGGCAGTTCGGTCGATGACTCCAGTGTGCCGAACGGCACGTTTTTCGAGCCGCCAGCGTGGCCGGCCGCAAATTCTGCTGGCTCACCGACGTCGATCAACACGCCTTTGTCGCGGTTGATGGCGTTGACTGCGGTGGCTGGACTGAGCTGGCCTGCGGTCGAGCCGCCGCGCAGCATCGGCCACAACAGCAATGCACCAGAAACCGCCGCGGCAAGAAACAAATACCAGTGGTTGATAAAGAAATTCACGAAGCCGTCCGGGGTGGGTAAAGCCGATGGGGAAACCCTCGATTATAGAATTTGAGGTGGTCCTCAAGTCGAGGACATCAGCGCAATTTCTGCAGCTTCCAAAGCATCTCCGCCATGTACCAACTCGTGCTGATCCGCCACGGCCAGTCCATCTGGAACCTTGAAAACCGTTTCACCGGCTGGGTCGATGTGGAGCTGACGCCGCTGGGCGTCGCGCAAGCGCAGGCGGCAGGTCGGCTGTTGAAAGCGCGCGGTTTCGACTTCGACATTGCCTACACCTCGGTACTGCAGCGCGCGGTGTGGACCTTGTGGCACACGCTCGACCAGCTCGAGCGCACCTGGCTGCCAGTGGTCCATTCATGGCGGCTGAACGAGCGCCACTACGGCGCGCTGGAAGGCCTGAACAAAGCCGACACCGCTGAAAAATATGGCGACGCGCAGGTGCTGCAATGGCGGCGCAGCTACGACACCCAACCGCCCGCGCTGGAGGTGGGCGATCCGCGCTGCGAGCGCAACGATCCGCGCTATGCGCAATTGAAATCGGGCGAAGTGCCGCTGACCGAATGCCTGAAAGACACGGTGGCGCGCGTGTTGCCGTGTTGGAACGACACGATCGTGCCTGCCATCGCGTCGGGCAAACGGGTGTTGGTGGTCGCCCACGGCAACAGCATTCGCGCGTTGATGAAACACCTGGACCAGATTTCGGACACCGATATCGTTGGGCTCGATATCCCCAACGGCGTGCCGGTGGTCTATGAACTCGACGCTGCGTTTCGACCGACCAGCCGGCGGTTTTTGGAAGCTGCCGAGCACGCCCGATGACGCCCGATAACGCTGCGAATGCGTTATCGCTGAGCCGTCAGTGCGGCACCGATTTCACGTTGAATTTGCGCAGCCAACGTACGCCGCGCGGGCAACGGCGCGCTGTGTATCGGCAGCAAAGTGACGTGCGCAATCAACTCAACACCTGACACCACTGCCCACAGCGTTTGCCACAACGTGGTGTCGCCTACATACGCCGCGGCGGCGCTTACCGGCCCAAGCGAATCGGCGAACCGCAGCGCAATCGGTTGCACCGTAACGCCGGCTGAAATCGCGGCTTGCAGCAAGTTGGCATGGAACGGCAGCAAACCGTGGCCGTCGCTGGTGGTGCCTTCGGGAAACACCGCCACCGGCTGACCGCAGCGCAGCGCCTCGGCCATCAAGTGCACCACCCGGATCGCGTCGCGCGGACGATGCCTTTCGATGAACAACGTGCCGCCGCACGCTACCAACCAGCCCAGCAGCGGCCAGCGGCGGATGTCGGACTTCGATACAAAGCGCACTGGCTGCACCGCGTTGATCGCCAAGATATCGAGCCACGACACGTGGTTGGCCACGAACAGCACCGCGCCCGATTCCGCGCGTCCAGCAGCGCGCAACTCGACGCCCAACGCCACCAGCATCTGCGCCGACCAGCGGCCCACGCGGGCCATGCGCTTTGATTTCGTGCTGAATGGAAACACCAGCGTGCATAAAAGCACACCGTGCAAGATGTGCAGGCCGCAGCGCAGCAAGCGAAGCGGCGCAATCAAGCTGCGTGCCGTCAAACCCGACGACTCAACTGCGGCAGCACGAGGCGAAGCCACCAAGCGCAGCTGCGGCTACTGCGCCTCGTGCGCAACGTGGCCCGAGACGATGGTGTACCTCACGCGGCCCGGCAGTTCATGGCCGGCGAACGGCGTGTGCTTGCCTTGGCTTTTCAGCGCGCCGGGGGTGACTTGCCACAACGCATGGGGGTCGAACAGGCACATATCGGCGACACCGCCCACCACCAGCTGACCGGCACTGGCAGCCAGTGTGCCGAGTGCGGGCGCAATGACCCGCGCTGGACCGGAAGTCACGGTGGCCAGCGTGGGCGCCAAGTCGAGGCCCGACTGCGCGCCCCACTTCAGCGCCAACCCGAGCAGCAGCTCGAGCCCCGTCGCGCCGGGTTCCGCTTCGGCAAACGGCAACGCTTTCGCGTCTTCGTCGACCGGCGTGTGGTCACTGACCAACGCGTCGATCGTGCCGTCGGCAAGGCCTGCGCGCAGTGCATCGCGGTCGCGTAATTGGCGCAGTGGCGGCGTCAGCCGCATGGCCGCGTTGAAGTACCCGATGTCGACATCCACCAAGTGCAGGTGATTGATGCTGACGTCGCAGGTAATAGGCAGCTTTTCTGCCTTGGCGCGGCGCACCAGCTCGACGCCAGCTGCACTGCTGAGGCGGCAGATGTGGACCCGCGCGCCGGTGTCACGCACCAGCTCGAAGAGCGTGTTCAGCGCGATGGTTTCAGCAATCACCGGCACGCCGACCAGCCCCATGCGGGTGGCCAATGCGCCTTTCGCAGCGACGCCATTACCGAGGTAGCCGTCGTGCGGACGCAGCCAGGTGGTGTAGCCGAAGGTCGATGCGTATTGCAGCGCGCGGTGCAACACCAGCGTGTCTTTCACTGCCACTTCGGCATGCGAAAAACCGACGCAACCGGCCTCACTCAGTTCGGCCATTTCGGTCAGCACCTCACCCGCCAACCCGCGCGTCAATGCGCCCAGCGGGTACAGGTGCGACTGGTTCAAATTGCGCGCGCGGAACTTCAACATCTCGACCAAGCCGGGCTCATCGAGCGGCGGATCGGTGTCGGGTTGGCACACCAAACTGGTCACGCCACCGGCCACGGCGGCGGCCATTTCCGACTCGAGCATGCCCTCGTGTTCATGGCCGGGTTCGCGCAGCCGCACCGCCAAATCGACCAGGCCGGGCGAGATCACCAAGCCGGCAGCGTCGATGGTGCGGTTGGGGTGAAAGTCGGCGCTGACCACGCCGATGGCCACCACGCGCCCGGCCGCAATCGCGACATCGCCGAGCGCGTCGAAACCGGACAGCGGATTGAGGATGCGCCCCTGTCGAAGCAGGATCTTCATGCCGCGTTCCCCGCAATGATCGACATCACCGCCATGCGCACCGCAATACCGAAAGTCACCTGCGGCAGGATCACGCTTTGCACGCCATCGGCGACGCTGGAATCGATTTCCACGCCGCGATTGATGGGGCCCGGATGCATCACGATGGCGTCGGGATTAGCGAGTTCGAGCTTTTGCTGCGTCAGCCCGTAGTGCTTGAAAAACTCGCCCGCGCTCGGCAGCATCGCACCGCCCATGCGTTCGTTTTGCAGCCGCAGCATGATGATTACGTCAGCGCCGCGTACGCCTTCGGCCATGTCGTGGCACACACGCACGCCCATCTCACGCAGGTCGCCGGGCACCAGCGTTTTCGGGCCGACCGCGCGCACCTCCGGCACGCCCAATGTGGTGAGCGCATGGATGTCCGAACGCGCCACGCGCGAGTGAACGATGTCGCCGACGATGGCCACCGTGAGGTTGGTGAAATCCTTTTTGAAATGGCGGATGGTGTACATGTCGAGCAGCCCTTGCGTCGGGTGCGCATGCCGACCGTCACCCGCGTTGACCACATGCACATGCGGTGCGCAGTGCTGCGCAATCAGGTACGGCGCACCGCTGGCGCTGTGGCGCACCACGAACATGTCGGCGTGCATCGCGCTCAGGTTGGCGATGGTGTCGAGCAGGCTTTCGCCTTTGGCCGCACTCGACCGCGCAATATCGAGGTTGATCACATCGGCGCTGAGCCGCTTGGCGGCGATTTCAAACGTGGTGCGTGTGCGCGTGCTGTTCTCGAAAAACAAATTGAAGATGCTTTTACCGCGCAGCAGCGGCACCTTCTTCACCTCGCGGTCGTTGACGCTCAGAAACGTGCCCGCGGTGTCCAGAATGTGATGAATCAGCGTGCGCGACAGGCCTTCGATCGATAGCAAGTGAATCAGCTCACCGTGCGCATTGAGTTGCGGATTGCGGCGGTAATTCATGCGCTGCGCTCGCGGTCGCCCGGCTCACGACTTGCCCGGTCACGGATGTCGAAGCTGAACTGGCCCATTGCATCGCGTGCAAGCGACAGCCGCTGGTGCGCCGGAAGCGTGAATTTCGCGGCTGCGTAGACCGGCTCTATCGGCAGCTGCCGACCACCGCGATCGACCAACACCACCAACCGCACGCTGGCGGGTCGGCCGAAGTCGAACAGCTCGTTGATCACTGCGCGGATGGTGCGACCGGTGAACAGCACGTCGTCGATCAGCACGATGTGGCGGTCCTGCACCTCAAACGGCAGCCGCGTGTGGTCGGCGCCCGCAGTCAACCCGCGCGAGCCGAAATCATCGCGGTGCAGCGCGCTCGACAACACCCCGTGGGTACCGGCGAGCGGCAACTCGCGCTGCAGCCGTTCGGCCAACCAGGCACCGCCGGACCAAATGCCGACCAGCGAGGTGTCGGGTTGCAGCATGCCGTGCACGGCCACCAGCAAATCGCGGTACAGCGCTTCAGCGTCCAGGTGAGACATGGTCATGGCGCAGTGGCCGCATCGCAGCGTAAATACTGTTCAAGGATCAATGCGGCCGATGCAGCGTCGAGGTCATCGGCTCCGTGCGATTGCGCTTCAACGCTGGTGTAGCGCTCATCCACCTCATGCACGGCTAACTGATGGCGACCGTGCAGTTGGCGTGCGAACTTGCGCGCGCGCAGGGTGTTTTCGTGCTCCGCGCCGTCAGGATGAAACGGCACGCCGACCACCAACGCACTGGGTTGCCATTCGGCCACCAAGCGTGCAATGTCAGCGAACCGCGCATCACCGCTGGTGGATAGGGTACCCAGCGGCTGCGCGGTTCGGGTGAGCGTGTTGCCGGTGGCGACACCGACGCGGCGCAGGCCGAAATCGAAGGCAAGAAAGGTTTGTATGGGCACCTGTGTGGTTGCTTGCGAGGGCAGCATGGCGGTGCGTGCTGCCAACTTACGCATGCCCAGCGTCTGCGCTCAGCATGGCCGCATCGATGCCCAACAGCGACAACGCCTTGTCGTAGCGCTGCGCGACCGGTGTGTTGAAGATGATCTCCGGCTCGGCCTCCACGTTGATCCAACTGTTGCGGCCCATTTCTTCTTCGAGCTGCCCGGCGCCCCAACCGCTATAGCCCAGCGTGACCAAAATTTTGGTCGGGCCGCAGCCGTTAGAAAGCGCTTCGAGCACGTCTTTACTGGTGGTCATTTGCAAACCACCTGGGATTTTCAAAGACGAGTTGAAGCGGTCTGCTTCTTCTAACGACTGCTCGTGCAACACGAAACCACGCTCGGTTTGCACTGGGCCGCCAAAGTAAACCGGCGCATCTGCGAGGTCTATTCGGTCAAGGGCCAGCTCGACCTTTTCGAACAAGCTCTTCAGCTTGATATCGATCGGTTTATTGATAACCAGCCCGAGCGCGCCTTTTTCGGTGTGCTCGCATAGGTAGATCACGGCACCGTTGAACGTGTCGCCGCCCGTTCCCGGCATCGCGATCAAAAACTGGTTGGTGAGGTTGATGCTGCCGCTAGTCATGTTGCATTTTATGGCTGCGGCACACTCTGGCGATGAGCTATTCAATCGAGACGGCGCTGGTCTGGTTTCGCCGCGACCTGCGCACCGAGGACCATGCGGCACTTCACCATGCGCTGAAGTCTGCGCGCCATGTGTGGTGCGTATTTGTACTGGACCGCGAAATTCTCGACCCGCTTCCACGCGCGGATCGTCGCGTGGAGTTCATCGTCGACAGCCTTGTCGATGTGCATGCCCAACTCGTCGCGATGGGCGCGGCGCATGCCGTGCCTGGCACCGGCCTGATCGTGCGGCATGCATGGGCGCGCGACGAAATCGCGGCGCTTGCGCAGCTGCTGCGAGTGCAAGCGGTGTTTGCCAGCCACGACGACGAGCCCGCCGCACTGGAACGCGATGCCCATGTGCGCGGCCAACTGGCACATGTGGGTATTGCTCTACACACCAGCAAAGACCATGTGGTGTTCGAGCGCAGTGAGGTACTCACCGGCGCGGGCACGCCGTACGGCGTCTTCACGCCGTACAAAAATGCCTGGCTGAAACGCCTGACGCCGGAACACCTGGCACCGTTTGCGGTGGCACCGCATGCAGCGCGCCTGGCCGCTATCCCGAAAGTATTGACCGGTGGTCCGCCATTACTCGAGGCCATCGGCTTTGAGCCCACCAACCTTCACACGCTGAAGATAGGGGTCGGCGCTACAGGCGCGCAGGCCGCATTCAGCGAATTTTTAACGCGCATCGATGCCTACGAAGACACCCGCAACTTTCCCGCGGTGAAGGGGCCCAGTTATCTGTCGGTGCATCTGCGCTTTGGCACCGTGTCAATTCGACAGCTGACGCGCGAGGCGCATGCGCGCTGGCAAGCGGGTTCGCGCGGAGCGGAAATTTGGTTGTCTGAACTGATCTGGCGCGACTTTTATCACCAGGTCATGCACCACCACCCGCACGTGGTCAGTCGCGCGTTCAAGCCAGCGTATGACCGCATCAAATGGGAGCAAGGCAAGCATGCCGACGCGCTGTTTTCAGCCTGGTGCGAAGGCCGTACTGGCTACCCGCTGGTCGACGCAGCGATGGCACAAATCAACCAAACCGGCTACATGCACAACCGGTTGCGTATGGTGGTGGCAAGCTTTTTGGTGAAAGACCTGGGCATTGATTGGCGCTGGGGCGAGCAGTACTTTGCGCAGCATCTGAACGACTTCGACTTGGCCGCCAACAACGGTGGCTGGCAGTGGGCCAGCAGCAGTGGCTGCGATGCACAGCCCTACTTCCGCATCTTCAATCCGGTCAGCCAAAGCGAAAAGTTTGATCCGGCCGGCAAGTTCATTCGCCGCTACCTGCCACAACTGGCAGCGCTACCCGATGCCGCAGTACACGCGCCGTGGGATGCCAAACCGATCGACCTTGCGTCCGCCAATTTCACAATCGGCCGCGAGTACCCCGAACCGGTGGTTCAGCACGACGAAGCGCGTGCAAAGACTTTGGAACGGTATGCGGTGGTGAAGGCGGGCACAAGCTGAACCATGACTTGATCAGGCGGCCACCGAAAAATGCTTAACGATTTGATGAACCACATCCAACGGGATTATTTGTACCAGTGCGTAATCAATAAGTAGACACACTGTAAAAACACCTAATGCCTGTGCAAACAACGCAGCCTCAGCGCGGTGATTGAATAAGCCATGTTTATCTTGTTCCCAGAAGTAGTACCCGAGCACTGGAATAGTCGAGGCCAAGCCAAACCAAATAAATCCGTCGAAGCCAAAGTAGTGGTAGCCGACTAAAGTAAAAGGAATAATAGTGGCCAGGCGTAGTATGTTTCCGACAAGTGCAACGTGAGTCCGGCCTGAGGCAACCAATAGATTTTCAGACGCATTTTGGAAAGCCGAGATGACCACTCCCAAGCCGAGCACCATCAATATATCGCCGACACGCGCATACCGGGTGTCATACAGCAGTTTAATGATAGATTGCGAAAATCCCGCGACGGCCGCCGGAAGTACGGCCGAAAAAGACAGGAGCCGCTGGTTTTCGCTGTAGTAACGGTTGCGCGCGGTGGTGCGATCGGCGCGAAAATATTCGGCACACCTTGCATATAGAATGGTCTTACTGTTTTTCAGCATAAAACCAGATATAGGCAAAATCATATTACTTGCCACACCATATATACCCAATAGAGATATATCAAAGAGCTTGAGCAGTACCGCTCTATCGTATTGCGACAACGCCACTGTAATCAAGCTGGTAGGTAAAATGAGGCGTGCAAAACTAAATTGCGCTTTGACGGCTTCAGGCTCGAGCGCAAACCCGACGCCAATGTTACGGTAGAAGAAATAGCTTGCAACCAGCATCACGCCGTGCTGAATTAGAACGCCGTAGATGAATGCATAGTGATTGCGCAAAACTATTGCCAATCCAATTACGGCAAGTGTTGTGACAATGTTGGAAATCAGTTCGACGTAATTACCGATGCGCGAACGCAGGTCGCGCTGTGCGAGTACGAACGCCATCGACTCAGCACCTTTCAGCAGAAATATTACAGCCACCGTGCGTAATCCGTCGGCCAACGCCGGAGTTTGGTAAAAACTTGCGATGCCCGGCGCGAATAGATACAGAAGTGCAAAGTTCATCACGCCGCGCAAAAGGCGCACTGTCCACACGGTGTGAATAAAGGCAGGCTCGCCGCCACGCTCGTGGCGAATCAAGAGACCAATGGTTCCAACGTCCGATAACAACTCCACCATAAAAACAATGGAGAACAGAATCGCGAATATTCCGTACGACTCTGGGTTCAATAAGCGGGTTAGCACGAGGCTGCTGCCGAGCTTTACAACTGCCGTTAAGCCGTAAGTAAACGTCGACGAAAATAACTCTCCTTTGACGTCAATTATTTTTGGTAGAAGCTTGCGCATTTTTAATTCAAATTTCTATAAGGCCGAAGAAAATGTAATTTTTTTTCAGGCATACAGTAAGATACCATTATAAATATTCAGCCACATCGTCGGATCGGTTGCTATTAACACTCGGGCGTTATTTCGCTCTTGCGCCGTTGGCAATACTCTTGACAAGAGTTATCGTTCGTGCGATTTCCAAACTCGGTTCAACAGGAATTGTTCTCGTGTTCAAGGCCACGGCTGAATCGCAAGCAGCTAGACGATGCACCTTGCCAACTGGTCTACGGCGGATGTCATCCGACTAGTTCCCAGCCATGCGGTATGCGCTTTTCAATGCCGCGGTTCGAATTAGTCGACAGGCTACTCACACTCGCGTCAATTCGGGGCTGGGCTTGAGCCGACGTTGGATTTGTTCGGTCTCCACGGGCCGTTTTATGACTGTCGGGGCGTGTTGTTGGGATGCGTCGGTGCAGAGTTTCAAATTACCCCACTTTCGTGGACACCTATGTCTTTAGGCAGAAGGAGCCCAATATGCCGAGAAACAGATCCGCGCACCCGACGGAGTCTCGCCAACGAATCATTCGGCTCGCGCATGAACTTGAGTGCGCCGCTCTGACGATCGCTGACTTCTACGTCCAAGCTCATGCTGATGCAAGCCAATCGCTGCAAGGCAAAGATGCCCTAACCAACGTCAAATGCCAAGAATTGATCGACTGCGCCGACAGTTGCACCATAGTCTGATGGAACGCGACACCTTTAGGGAGGCTTGTCTCCGTGGTTCGCCATCAGCGGAAACAAAGCGCGCGGACCGTTTTTTAGCTTGCGAGCGCGAGCGAGGCTGCCTGACCGGCGCATAGTTGTGCCGTGCGCCGACCGGCTTTGGCATGGGCTGCTACGAGCGGCGGAGCCGAGCACTATCACGCGAAACGGAAGATGCCGTGCTGGGCGAACGCATCTGAATAGTCCAAAGCGAATCCCGCATTGCCTTTTGCAAATTGCGCATCCGCGCGGAGCGTGCGGTACAGGGCACGCCTGTCGGTGGCGATCGCAATACTCGATTGATGCCTATAACGCGCGAGCACGGCATCAGCAAACCCCATTTTACACAGTTACCACGCAACACGAAGCCATAGATTATTCAACGCCCGATCTTGTCAATTGGGAATTCAAAGCGGACGCAGCGAACGAATATCGGCGTTAACGTACGGCCTTTTCATCTTGGATTAACTCCAAGGCGTCGGGGGATGTCGTCCACCCTATGTCGCATTGGCAGAAAGGAATGCTATGACCGCTGTTAAGCACCCAAACCTCCCGTATTTGACCTTCAGCGTGTAATGCACCCTTGTCGTCGTTGCCCCGCCCGCGTTGCTTGCGTTGGAACACTTCACAAGGGACACCCTTTCTGGAGACAGCCTTACCGCGACGATCGCAAAGCGATTATCAAAACGAAGAAACCCCCCGAGCCTAGATGACTTCGGGGGGTTTCGAATAGTAGCCTGACGA
>JAYUGJ010000074.1:0-7173 GCA_043738425.1 Burkholderiales bacterium | reverse complement strand
GTGGCAATAGCCGTCAATGAGCCGACGGTGCCCCGCTAAAAGTCGGATTTCGTAACTGTGCAGACATCGCAAATCAACTGGTTCAAGTACGCCGCGCCGCCGCGCTTTTATGCGCTGGCAGGAAGCGCAGTGCGGTGGTTCGGCGCGTTCGCGCTGTTGCTTGCCATCGTTGGGCTCTACCTCGGCTTGTGGGTGGCACCGACCGATGCACAGCAGGGGGACTCGTATCGCATCATCTTTATTCATGTGCCTGCTGCGTGGATGTCGATGGTGGTTTATTTGGCTATGGCGTTTTGGGCCGCGGTAGGCTTGATCTTCAACGCCAGATTGGCAGCGATGCTGGCGGTGGCGCTGGCACCATCCGGTGCGCTGATGACTTTTGTGGCGCTGTGGACGGGCGCACTTTGGGGCAAACCGACCTGGGGTGCGTGGTGGGTGTGGGATGCACGCTTGACGTCTGAGTTGGTGCTGCTGTTTCTGTACGTCGGATTCATGTCGTTGCACGCAGCGATAGACGATGTACGGCGCGCGGATCGCGCTGCTGCGCTGCTGGCATTGGTCGGTGCGGTCAACGTGCCGATCATTTATTTTTCGGTGAAGTGGTGGAACACGCTGCACCAAGGTGCATCGATCAGTATCACCAAAGGCTCGAGCATGGCCACACCGATGTTGCTGGGCATGTTGGTAATGGCGCTGGCGTTTTGGGCCTATTGCATCGCGGTGTCGCTGGCGCGTTTGCGGGTGGTGATCCTTGAGCGCGAACAACATGCGCACTGGGCGCGTGCCGAATTAAAGGCGATCGGATGATGTGGCACAGCTGGTCGGAGTTTTTTGCCATGGGCGGATACGCGTTGTACGTGTGGGGATCGTTCGGCGTGACCGCGTTGGTAATTGCAGCTGAGATTTTCAGCGTCGCCACACGCCGCCGAGCGCTGAGCCGCCTGGACCACGCATACGACAACACCGCGGGACAAACCCCATGAAACCAAGAACCAAACGCGCCGCCGCCATCCTCATCGGCTTGACTGTGTTGGCCGCTGCCAGCGCACTGGTGCTGAATGCATTTCGCAGCAACATGGTGTTTTTTTTCAGCCCGTCGCAGGTGGTGGCGAAAGAAGCGCCGCGTGAACGCAGCTTTCGGGTCGGCGGCCTCGTGGAACAGGGCAGCCTGCAACGCGATGCCACCAGTTTGAAAGTCAACTTCGTTGTCACCGACCTCGCGCAAAAAATACCGGTCACCTACACCGGTTTGCTGCCTGATTTATTTCGCGAGGGCAAAGGCGTGATTGCGCAAGGCAAGCTGAACGCCGATGGTGTGTTTCATGCCGACCAGGTCCTGGCGAAGCACGACGAAAACTACATGCCGCCCGAGGCCGCTGACGCGCTTGCGAAAGCACGCAAAGGCGATTTGCCGGCGGGTGCCGACACCACCGCCACCGCGATCACCAAACAGACCACCCTGGGCAAGACACCATGATTCCTGAACTAGGGCACGTCGCACTGATCTTGGCGTTGGCCATGGCGCTAGCCCAAAGCGTGCTGCCATTGATCGGCGCCCATCGCGGCAATGCGGCGTGGATGTCGTTGGCGCGGCCATCGGCACGCGGTCAATTTATCTTCGTCGCCATCGCATACGGCTGCTTGACGCATGCATTCGTCAACAACGATTTTTCGGTGCTGCTGGCGGCTGAACATTCCAATTCGTCGCTGCCTCTGATCTACCGCATCACTGCGGTGTGGGGCAACCACGAGGGCTCGATTTTGTTGTGGTCGTTGATCTTGTCGGGCTGGACCTTGGCGGTGTCAATTTTTTCCAAGCGGCTCGATGAAGTGACCGTCGCCCGGGTGCTTGGCGTGATGGGTTTGGTCAGCTGCGGCTTCATGCTGTTCACCCTGTTCACCTCGAATCCTTTTGACCGCTTGCTGCCCGCCGCGCTCGATGGCCGCGACCTGAACCCGCTGTTGCAAGACGCTGGCATGGTCATCCATCCGCCCATGCTTTACATGGGTTACGTCGGCTTCGTTGTCGCATTTGCGTTTTCGATTGCGGCGTTGTTGTCTGGCCGGCTCGACGCTTCATGGGCGCGCTGGTCACGCCCGTGGACCACTGCGGCATGGTGCTTTTTGACCTGCGGCATTGCGCTCGGCAGCTTCTGGGCGTACTACGAATTGGGTTGGGGCGGGTGGTGGTTTTGGGATCCGGTCGAGAACGCGTCGTTCATGCCGTGGCTGGTCGGCACCGCGCTAATGCATTCGCTGGCGGTTACTGAAAAACGTGGCGGCTTCAAGATGTGGACTGCGCTGCTCGCCATCTTGGCGTTTTCGTTGTCGCTGCTCGGCACTTTCATCGTGCGCTCAGGCGTGTTGAGTTCAGTACACGCGTTTGCCTCTGACCCGGCGCGCGGCATTTTTATCCTTGCGTTTTTAGTGATCGTGATCGGCGGCTCATTGGCGCTTTTCGCATGGCGCGCGCCAAAGGTCGGCATGGGTGCCAGTTTCGATTTGGTATCGCGTGAATCGATGCTCCTTGCCAACAACGTGTTGCTGGTGGTGGCAGCTGCTGCGGTGCTGTTGGGCACGCTGTACCCGCTGGTGCTCGACGCATTGAACATGGGCAAAATTTCGGTCGGCGCGCCTTACTTCGTCGCGGTGTTCGTGCCGTTGATGGCACCCGCGCTGTTTTTGATGGGCGTGGGCCCAATCACCCGCTGGAGGCAAGCCGGCGTTGTTGACTTGGCGCGCCAGCTGCGCTGGGCATTCGGTGTCAGCCTCGCATCGGCAGTGATTGCACCGTTCTTGCTCGGCCACTGGACGCCGCTGGTCGGCTTCGGTTTGCTGTTGGCAGCGTGGATTGCCAGCAGCGCCGCCGTCAACCTGGTATCCAGGGTACGCGCCGGTTCGCTAGAAGCCGTAGCCGCGCGCATGGCAGCGCAGTCGGGCAGCTACTACGGCATGCTGTTCGCACACATCGGCGTCGCGGTATTCATTTTGGGCGTCACGGTAGTCAGCGGCTACCAAAGTGAAAGCGATGTGCGCATGCAGGTCGGTGAATCGACCTCCGCCGGTGGCTACACCTTCACGATGCAAGGCGTGCGTGAGGTCAAAGGTCCGAACTACGTTGCCGCGCAGGCATCGATAGGCGTGACGCGTGATGGCCAAACCGTCACCACGCTGTGGCCCGAGCGCCGGGTCTACACCGTGAGCCGTTCACCGATGACCGAAGTTGCCATCGACCGCAGCCTGGCGCGCGATTTGTACGTAGCACTCGGCGAGCCGGTCAGCAGCACCGCCTGGAGCGTACGGGTGCACCACAAGCCGCTGGTCAACCTGATTTGGCTGGGTTGTTTGCTGATGTCGTTTGGCGGGTTTCTGGCGGTGATGGACAAGAAATACCGCGTGAAGCAAACCGCCGCCGACCAGTCCAACCGCAACCAAAACGCCACGGGCTTGACTGCAGCGCCTGGATCCGCGGCCGCCTTGGGCCGACCCGCACCGCGGTCGTTGTCGATCATCGGCATGTTGGTGCGCAAGTACCGCACGCGATGAAGCGTTACCTGCTGCCGTTGTTGGTGTTTATTGCACTGGTGGGTTTTCTGGCGGTGGGCTTAAAACGTGATCCCCATTCCATCCCTTCGCCGTTGATAGACAAAGCCGCACCAGCGTTCAGCCTGCCTCGGCTCGATGCGCCAGCGCAACGGTTGAGTTCAACCGACCTGCGCGGCCAAGTCTGGCTATTCAATGTGTGGGCCTCGTGGTGCGTGGCGTGTCGGCAAGAACACCCGCTGCTGGTGGAGCTGTCGAAAACTGGCCTGGTGAAGATGTATGGCCTCAACTACAAGGACAAACGCGATGACGCCTTGGGTTGGTTGCAAAAGCTCGGCAACCCGTATCTGCAGTCACTGTCTGACACCGAAGGTTTGGTTGGCATCGACTACGGCGTGTACGGCGTGCCTGAAACTTTTGTGATCGACAAGCAAGGCGTGATACGCCACAAGCACATCGGCCCGGTGACCGAAGAAGCGCTGCGCGACACGCTGCTGCCGCTGGTAGCGAAGTTGGAAAAATCATGATCGCGCGGTGGTGGTTTGCACCGGTGTGGTGCGGCCTGGCGCTGATGGCGTTCAGCAGCGGCACTGTCGCGAAACAAGCCGAAACCAGCGCCGTCGAGCCTGCGCTGGAGGCCCGTGTAATGAGCGTTGCCGAAGAGCTGCGCTGTCTTGTATGCCAAAACGAAACCATCGCCGCGTCGCACGCCGACCTGGCGGTCGACTTGCGCAAACAAATCCGTACGCAGCTGCGCGAAGGCAAATCAGAGCGCCAGATCCTCGATTTCATGGTGCAACGCTATGGTGACTTTGTGTTGTATCGCCCTGCCCTGCAGGCCACCACTGTGCTGCTTTGGGTGGGCCCATTCGCGTTGTTGCTGATCGCTGTCATCAGCTTGGTGCGCGCCATACGCGGCCGCCAACAGCAGGGTGCCGCGCCACTCAGCGTTGCCGATGCTGCGCGTGCGCGCCAGCTGTTGAACGAAAGCCCCCCCGGCCCATGACGACTTTCTGGATCTTGTGTGCCGCGCTGATTGCGCTGGCCCTCGCACTTGTGCTGCCTGCACTGCTCAACCCAAGAAACCGTGCCAACACCACAGACCCCGCCGGCACCTCACGCCTGTCGACCATTGCCGTCTTACGCGAACAGCTGGCGCAACTCGATGCCGACCTGGCAGCCGGCATGCTCGATGCGGAGCAACACCGCGCCGGCTGCGAAGACATCGAACGCCGGGTACTCGACGAAACTGACGCGGCCCACACGGCACGCCTTGCTGCACAAAACAGCGGGCCCGCCACCCCGAGCGCGGCTGCTAGACGCAATTCGCCGCACGCTGGCATCGGTGCCGCTCGTGCCTGGAAAACGGCGGCGCTGTTCAGCGTTGCCGTGCCGTTATTGACCGCAGGAATTTATTTTCAAGTCGGTCGGCCACATGCAGTCAACGCGCCGGTTGAACGGGCCGGCAACACCGGTGACGTGAGCAACGAGCAAGTCGCCGCGATGGTCAAGACGCTGGCCGACCGCATGGAGAGCAACCCCGGCGATGTGCAAGGCTGGACGCTGCTGGCCCGCACTTACGCTGCGATGCAGCGCTTCCCCGAAGCCAGTCGCGCCTACGCACGCGCTACCGCGCTCGCACCACTCGATGCCCAATTGCTGGCCGACCATGCCGACGTGATGGCGGTGCTGCAAGGCGAACGCATTTCAGGCGAACCGGCCAAGCTGGTGGCGAAGGCACTGCAGCTCGATCCGAAAAACGTCAAGGCGTTGGCACTGGCGGGCAGCGTGGCCTTTGAAGGCAGCGAATTCGGCAAGGCTGTTGACTATTGGATCCAAGCGCGCTCGCTTGCACCAGCTGGCAGCGAATTCGCCAGCAGCCTCGACAAAGGAATTGAAGAAGCGCGCGACGCGGGAAGGTTGGTCGCCGCCGCCAATGTGCCAACCAATGCGGCAATAAATACCGCCATCCAGGCGACCACTGCAAATGCAGCGACCGCGACCGCTACCGCCATTTCGGCTGCAGCTACATCGGCTAGCGCCTCCGCACGCATTACCGGACGCGTAACCTTGTCACCCGCGCTACTCGCACAAGCCGCACCTACTGACACGGTGTTCATCTTTGCCCGCGCGGTCGAGGGCCCGCGCATGCCATTGGCCATCGTGCGCCGCACGGTGGCCGAGCTGCCGATCAGCTTTACGCTCGACGACACGATGGCCATGTCGCCCGAGATGAAGTTGTCGAAATTCGCCGTCGTTGTTGTCGGCGCGCGGGTGTCGAGGTCAGGCAACGCCATGCCCACCACCGGTGATTTGACCGGCCAGGTAGCACCGGTAAAAACTGCCACCGAAGGCTTGCAAATCGTCATCGATGCGGTGCAGCCTTGAGCGTGGTTCGCAGGTTTCAGTGCGGTGCGCGCTAAAAGTTCGAGCAGTCGATGCGCGCAGGCTGGAATCCAACACGTTGCAATCGCAATGTAGGCACCAAGGCATACGGACAAGGGTCGAACAGCCAACTCACGATTCCGTACTCGTGGTTCGAACCGAATTACCTCTGAAGGCGACTGAACTCGCACGTCTCGTTTGACCTGTACATCAATTTGCATACGTTGAAACTGCTGATCGAACCCACCCGGCCCGACTGGTTGCACCCGTGTTCAATCTACAATGTCCGCATCGTATCACTGCAGGTGCAGCGTGCAAATGTCGCGGCCATCAATCTCGTCGTGATGCGGCAGCCTACTCACAACCAACGCATCTTGACCCCGGTTTTGGGGCGCGCGGCGTTTTCATTCGATGCGATGGGATTCAACGGCCCGGCGATTGTGCTTAAAGCGCAAACGTTCGTAGCGGTGAAGTGGTCACGGTCTCTCGACCCTGCAAGCGCGCGTTAGTGCGACCGGCTGCGCGTTGGCGGCCACTTGGTGCGCCGAACCAAGTGCGGCTTCGAAGTTCACGTGACCGCACAGTTGCTGCGCAACATGGTTTTAAGCCATGCTTCATTGCATGAACTAGCGCGCTGCGGGGACTTTAGCCGCTGTAGTGCTAAACAATGTCGCGGCAAGTCGCCAGCAATTTAAGAAGACTTCGCTCACTGCTACGCCACCAGTCATCTCGAAAGAATGCAGCAGTCGGGAATCACGCCGCTCGCGCCGCTACCTGATTTGGCCGATCTGGCGCGAGACCGGCTAGAGCACAGCTGATTTACCGTGCCGCGGCAACGGAACGCGTCTGGCACTGCGGCGATACCAACACTATGAAGCCGCAGAGGGCATTGCGTGCGACACGTCCGGTTAATACCGAAGCGGGAGGCTGCAACGCAGCCTCGGCGACCAAGGACGCAATGCCGTTGAGCAGCAACCAGCGGTCCATTTACCCACTGGGGCAAAAATCTAGCAGGACAGACTTGCAACCAGACGGAGTGTTGTGAGCCTACAGTGAGACTGCTAATGCGTTTAGCCGATTCCTAATTAGACACTGCGTCCTATTTTCTGAATCTAAGCCAACCCTGTCCTCTGCTACTCGGGAATCGGAGACAGCCTTACCGCGACGATCGCAAAGCGATTATCAAAACGAAGAAACCCCCCGAGCCTAGATGACTTCGGGGGGTTTCGAATAGTAGCCTGACGA
>JAYUGJ010000073.1:0-4017 GCA_043738425.1 Burkholderiales bacterium | reverse complement strand
TGTGCAGCCTGGTCTTCGGCTACTTGCTTGCAGACTTCAGCCAGCTGCGCTTGATCAAGGTGGTGCAAGGTGCCGCCGCATTGACGATGCTGTTGAATTTGGTGGCGCTGTGGAAACAGGAAGCGCGCAACCCCGACAAAACCGCTCGCCATCTGCCCCGCCCTGAATTCGCCACCAGTTGGAAAACATTTGCGGGTCAAGGCCGCACCATGCGGTTCCTGATCGCTGTCGGTTTGGGCACCGCAGCGTTCAACATGCAAGACATCATTCTTGAACCCTACGGCGGCGAAGTTTTGGGCTTGAGCGTGGGCTCCACCACCGTGTTGACCGCCCTGTTGGCCGGTGGCGCACTGGTTGCGTTCGGCTTGGCTGCGCGTTGGCTTGCGGCGGGCACCGATGCATACCGACTTGCGGCGGTCGGCGTCTTGCTCGGCTTGGTGGCTTTTCCGGCAGTGATATTTGCCGCACCACTGGACTCAGCTGTGTTGTTCAGGGCGGGCGCATGCCTGATCGGATTCGGCGGCGGCTTGTTTGCGGTCAGCACACTCACCGTGGCAATGGGCCTTGAACAACCGGGGCAGATTGGCCTGGCCCTTGGCGCGTGGGGCGCGGTGCAGGCGACCAGTGGCGGCATAGCAGTGGCCGTGGGCGGCGCGCTGCGCGACATCGTCAACGGTTTGGCGACCCAGGGTTTGCTCGGCACCGCACTGGCTGAAAGGTCGGTCGGCTACAGCGTCGTGTATCAGCTTGAGATCGCACTGCTTTTTGCCACGCTGGTCGTGATCGGCCCGCTGGTGCAACGGTCGGCGGCTGTGCCGAAACCAGTTTCAAAGTTTGGATTAGCCGAATTTCCCGGCTGATCGTTTTTTGTCAGAAAGAGGACACACCATGGGTACCGGAGCAATCACTGGATATGTAGATGTCGCACAAATCGTGCTGTATCTGTTTTGGGCTTTCTTTTTTGGGCTCGTGTACTACCTTCAACTCGAAAGCAAACGAGAAGGCTTTCCGCTCGAGACCACCTACCCGTCTGGCGAAGTGCAGACCAGCACAGGCCTGGTCGGCATGCCGACTCCGAAGACTTACCTTCAGGCGCACGGACCCGCCGTATCGTTCCCCAACGGCAAGCTGACATCGCAAACGCTGCATGCGCAGCCGCTGCACAAAATGATGGGCGCGCCGTTGGTGCCGACCGGAAACCCGATGCTCGATGGCGTCGGTCCGGGCTCGTACGCTGACCGTGCGGACGTTCCGGACTACACCTGGGAAGGCGATCCAAAGATCGTTCCCTTGCGTGTAGCAGCCGGCTATGGCGTGGCCTCGAACGACCGTGACCCGCGCGGCCTCGAGGTGCTTGGTGCGGATGGTGAAGTCGGCGGCACAGTGCACGACTTGTGGGTCGACAAGTCGGAGATGATGTTTCGCTACATCGAGGTGGCCGTGCGCACCGGCGGCACCACACGCCACGTTCTGTTGCCCATGAACTTCGCACGGGTAAGCGCCAACCACGTGAAAGTGGCATCGATACTCAGCCACCAGTTCGCACAGGTTCCCGGCATCCGCAATGCGGACCAAATCACACTGCTCGAGGAGGAAAAAGTCATGGCCTATTACGGCGGCGGTACGTTGTACGCAGAACCTTCGCGCCAGGAACCGCTGGTATGAAAGTCCAATACGACGGCTATGAACACGAGCACGAGTTCGAGCCGGAGTACGGGCTACCAGAACCGCTGCCTGCGACTGAACGCGTGTTGTGGCAAGGCTCGCCAAATTGGCTGGCGCTTGCGCGTCGCGCATTTCACGTGCGCACGCTGACGATTTATTTCGTGCTCATCCTGATGATCCGCGCCGGCGTACTAATGGCCGGCGGCGGCAGCGCTGCAGACGCGCTTCACGCCATTGCGATGATCGCGCCGCTGGCCGCCGCAGCGGTCGCCACGGCGATCGGCATGGCTTGGTTGTCAGCACGCACCACGGCTTACACCATCACCGACAAGCGCGTGGTGATGCGGGTGGGCATCGTGCTCAACCTCACCTTCAACTTGCCACATGGCCGCATCGCAACCGCCGGGTTACGCGACACCGGCAACGGCACCGGTGACATCCCGCTGACGCTGGTCGGCACCGATCAAATTGCTTACCTGCACCTGTGGCCGCATGCGCGGCCATGGCGCATTGCAAAGGCCGAACCGATGCTGCGCTGTGTGCCACAGGCGGCCACGGTAGCTCGCCTTCTTGCGAACGCATGGTCGCAATCGAATGCCGGGGTCCAGACATCAGCGCAACCGTCAACATCCGGCGCAATGACCGCGACAACCGCAACCACCGTGGCGAACCCGCCCGCTGACTTTGACCGCAGCAGCGGCGGCACGGCACCCGAGATCAGCCGCATGCAGTGGTTCACATCGGCAAAAAACAGCCGCACGGTGCAAGGCATTTAAGCCATGGGCACGACGGCTACCGACAACATACTGCCGCGCGGCGTGTTGCTTGCGATCGGCGGTGTCTTACTGGCAACGGTGCTCAGCGTCGCCGCCGTGCGTTTGTTTGGCGGCTCCATCAGTGAGCCGGATCAAGCAGCCGTTGCAATCCGCGAACTTCGATTCGAAGACCGTCCCGATGGCAGCGTGGCGGTGATTGACGCGGCAAGCAAAACGCTCATTCACACGATGACTGGCGAAAATGGTTTTTTTCGCGGCACGCTTCGGGGGCTGGCACGCGAGCGTCGCCGCAACGGCCTTGGCTCTGAGCAACCATTCCAATTGGTGGGCCGCGCAGATGGTCGGCTTACGTTGGTCGATCCAGCCACCGGTCAGCGCATCGACCTCGAGTCGTTCGGCCCCACCAACGCCGCGGTGTTCGCGCAATTCATGCAACCTATACCGGTTGCGAACTGAGCGCACGCCTTCCACCCAGATTCCGGAGATGAGCACATGACCACGATCGCCCAACGTGCGCCCAACGAAGCCACTACCACCGCGTTGCAAAACACCATGTTGACGCCGCGGTTCTACACCACCGATTACGCCGCAATGGACCGGATGGACGTCAGTTCGGTGCGCCAGCAGTGGGACGTGTTGATGGACGAATTTCGCGCCGACTCCAACACCGACCACTTCCAGCGACCGGCCGATATGGCGGGAAACTACGCTGAACTACCACCCGCGCTGCACAAGGAGTTTGCTGAATTCCTGATCAGTTCGGTGACCTCCGAGTTCTCAGGTTGCGTGCTCTACACCGAGATGAAAAAGCGAGTCACCAACCCCGACATCAAAGAGCTGATGTCGCTGATGGCGCGCGATGAAAGCCGGCATGCCGGGTTCATCAATCAGTGGCTCAAAGACTTCAATATCGGTGTCGACCTCGGGTTCCTTGTGAAGGCAAAAAAGTACACCTACTTTCGACCCAAATTCATTTTCTACGCGACTTACCTGTCGGAAAAAATCGGCTATGCGCGCTACATCGCCATTTATCGCCAGATCGAACGCCACCCAGAACTGTGCTTTCACCCGATCTTCAAATGGTTTGAGCGCTGGTGCAATGACGAATTCAGGCACGGCGAAGCGTTCGCGCTGCTGATGCGCTCCAACCCCAAACTGCTGTCCGGCCACAACAAACTGTGGATTCGCTTTTTCGTCCTGGCGGTGTACGCCACCATGTACGTACGTGATCACCAGCGCCCGGAAATGCATGCGGCGATGGGGCTTGATGCCACGGAGTACGACTACAACGTCTTTCGTATTACGTCCGAGATAACGAAACAAGTGTTCCCGATGACGCTGAACATCGATGACCCGCGGTTCCGTGCCGGTCTCGAGCGGCTGCGCAAGCTGTCGGTTGCCAGCGACGCCACCAGAGCGCATGGTGGCGTGCTGGGTGCCATCAAACGCATCGGCCTGAATGTGGCTGCTGCCGCCATTTTTGTGCGCCTGTATTGCCTGCCTGCGCAGCCCAACCAACTGCCGGCTGATATTCGCGTGGCACCCGCTTGGTAAGACAGGCGGCCGACGGGCGAGC
>JAYUGJ010000072.1:0-19582 GCA_043738425.1 Burkholderiales bacterium | reverse complement strand
GTAGCGGGCGACACCGCCAGATCGTCGAGCAACGCGTCGAAGCCGACACAGCCACGGCTGCGCAACAACAACTCGATTTTGTAGAAACGTTCGGTTCGGTCCATCGCTGCCTCGGCGGGTTTGGTGGGGGGTCTGGTGGGGTTCTGGCTTCGCGTCGCCGCCTCACGGCAAGCGGTTTGCCGCAACGGCTCGCTACAGCCCAGACCCGCCCGCAGTATCACACCAATAGCTCACCAGGTGAGCTATTGGTGCTGCCGTTAGCAAAGCCGAGCGAAAAAATATTATTTGCCACGCCGATCATTGGCTCACGCTGTGAGCCAGCCGACCGCGACACTGCATCTACTGCGGCGTGTTGCCGCGACCCACGGAGTGCCCGACCATGACCATCGACCTGTTCACCCCAGACACCGTTGCGCCCGATCACTTCGGCAGCGACACCGCCGCAGCGGGACGCCCACGCCGCGCGAGTCCGGCCCGCGCGGTGGCCCGCCCCGCCGGCCGCGCCACGCCCATCGCGCCACCCACGCCGCAGCAACAGGTGGGCTTCCAACTCGGCTGGGACCATGCGCACCACGCCATCACACCCGCCGCGCCGCACGCGCTGGAAGCCTCGCCGGTACACCAGGGCTGGCTGGCCGGGCAGGCGGTGTTCGGCCCGCGCACGCTCGCCGACACCGCGCCGGTGCGCCAATGGCTGGCGCTGCGCCTGCATGCGTGGCAGCAGCAGCGCCATGTCGAGTTGATGCACATCACGCCGGCTTATCTGCGGCAACTGGCAGTGACGCATTGCCCCATCACCCGCGACGCACTCGATGCCGCAGGCCAGCCGCACACCGCGGCGGTGTTCGATGCGGTGCGCAGCGACGCCGCATTCGCCGCCGGCAACCTGGCGGTGCTCGGTGCCCGCGCACAGCACGCCAAAGCCGCCCACCGGTTCAGCGATGCGCTGCACATCGCCCGCACGCTGGACGCCGAGCGCACGCGCGGCAGCGCTACCCGCACCGCACTCGGTGCCGACGGCCTGACCGCGGCGCAGTGGGGCCGGGTGGCGGTGCTGTGCAGCTTCGTGGAGGCACTGCCACACGCCCAGGCGTGCACACTGCCGTTGCTGGTGCTGCCGCCGAACCGGCTGCGTTTGCTGAATCCGGTGCAGGCACTGCAGGCGTTGGTCAGCCGCCAGTTGCTCGACGCGGGCTGGAGTACGCGCATCAATGCGCTCGAGGCCTTGCTGGTCGGTGCACCGGCACGGCGCGCCTTCCGGTCGTTTTTTCAAACCTGGCTGCCGCGGGTGATCGAAGCCGGTGCGCGCACCGCCGGCACGCGGCAACCTGCGCAGCCACAGGCCGCGCGCCACGACGGGCAACCAACCCGGCAGCCAGGCCGCCAACACGCCCGCTGGGCGCTCGAAGACGCATGGCGGCACGCTGCGGTCATGCAGCGCTGGGAACGCTTCGCGCTGCTGCTGAACCCGGCGCAGTGCGAGTCGCTGGTGGCGCGTGCGGTCGCCGCCGGTCTGACACCGCGCGGCATGCGCATCGAGCCACTGGCCCACGCCCGCGCCACCGACGGCTGGTGCCTCGACCGCCAGGGTGCCGCCGCGCACGCGCACGCGCACGCGCACCCACACCCGCACCCGCACCCGCACCCGCTGTCACCTCCATTGCCGCACACGCAGGTCGATCAACCGACTGCGCGCCTTACCGGTGTAGCCGCCCGTGATGCAGCCGAGGCACCGTGCCACCAATCGGCCGTATCCGCGCGCTTGCTGCACTGAGCGCGTGAAAGTCGGGCCGCTGCACTGCCGCTGAGTCAGGCTCAGAGTCAGAGTGAGGCTCGGGCTCGGGCTCGGGCTCGGGCTCGGGCTCGGGCTTGGGCTTGGGGTCAGAGTCAGGGCCGATACAGATCCTTGCGCAATTCAAACAAACGTTTGATTTGATCTGGCTACACTACCCCGCAATGAAAGCCGCCGTTGCTCCGACCCCGACGAGAAGCACAACCAAGCGAGGCGCACCGCGCAGCGCAGCGACCGACGTGCCGGCGGCTGCGCCAGCGGCTGGCGCATCGACCCGCCAGCGGCTGCTGCACACCGCGCTGCGGTTGTTTGCGCAGCAGGGCTATGCCACCACCTCGACGCGGGAAATCGCCGAGCAGGCACAGGTCAATGTGGCCGCCATCAGTTACCACTTCGGCGATAAGGCGGGGCTCTACCGCGCCAGCTTTCTCGAGCCGTTTTGGGCTGCGCCCGAAGGCGATGGGCGCATCGGCGATCACGTCATTGATCACATCGGCCAGCACATTGACGGGCGCGCTGGTGGGCGTGCAGGTGCCGATGTCGATGCTGCGGGTGCCGAGGCCCACTGCGCGGCGGCCCCGTACGCCGACCAGTCGCTCGACGCGGCGTTGCGTGCGCTGTACACCGGCTTTGTCGAACCGCTGAAACACGGCGACCTGGCGCACCTATCGATCAAGTTGCATTGCCGTGAAATGCTCGAGCCCACCGGGCTGTGGGAGCAAGAAATCGACTTCGGCATTGCCCCGATGCACCGCGCGCTGGTCAGCGTGCTGTGCCGCCATCTGGGCTTGCGCCGCGCCGACGACGACCTGCAGCGTTTGGCGGTGTGCATCGCCGGGCTCGGCGTCCACCTGCACATGGGCCACGACGTGATCGACGCACTGGCACCGCGGCTGAACCGCCTGCCGCAGGCGTTCGACCGATGGGTGGTGCGGCTGGTGGGTTACGCCGAAGCGATGGTGGCTGCCGAGGCGCAACGCCGCGCGCGGCCCACACACGCCACACATGCCACACATGCTGCGGCCACCACCGAACCCGACACACCGACCACCGCCGCCACACGCCGCCGCAGACCGCAGGCCGCCGCACACCAGGCTGCGCCCGCCACATCGGCCACTGCATTGAAAAGAGCGCGGCGATGAGGCCACGCCGCCAGCCGCGTCGCGCCACCGCGGCCGCCACAACGACAGCGACCACGACCACGACCACGGCAGCGATGGCGATGGCGGCGCGATCGACGCCCCTCCCGACAGCGGTGCACCGCCGCGGTACACCACCGATGCCACCGATGCCGAACTGCACGCCGACGTTGACACCGACACCGACACCGACACCGACACCGACAACGGCACCTGCACCGACACACCTACCGACACCCCGACCTGCGCCTCAAACATTGGCGTCACGCGCGATGACTAGGACGACGCGGAATACATCCCCGCGAGGCGGCGCGCCCTGTTTTTGGGATGAGCTGCAAGGCGCAATCCGCACGTCTCATGCTGAGAGACATAACCCCGCTATGGCGAGGATTCGCCACACCGCAGATCAGTCAAAAACAGAGCACGCCGTCCGCGAGGGACTTGTTCAGCGTCGCGCTAGCGCCAACGCGCCGCAGCAGCCGGGCAGACCACCCGCATCGTGCCCATCGCGCCGACCCCGCACGCTGCTTTGCAGGCTGTTCGCCAAGGCCAGCGGCATTGCTATGGCCACTGCCGCGGCAAGCGCCAGTGCCACCAGCTCCGCCATCACCAACATCACCAACATCTCCAACATCACCACCCTCACCGCCGCCTTGCTGCTCAGCGGCTGCGCTGCATTCAGTGCCGATCCGGCGGTTGCCACCTCGGCAGCGGAAGCCCTCGCAGCAGCCACGCCGACGCAGTGGTACGCGCCGCCGGCGCACCGCGGCGAGGTGGCCGACCTGGCCACCTGGTGGGCGCAGTTCAACGACCCGTTGCTGGCGCGCCTGATCGACGCGGCGCAACAGGCCAGTCCCAGCGTGTCGACGGCCGGTGCGCGCATTGCGCAGTCGCGCGCCGCCAGCGTCGCGGCAGGTGCGGCCGCGCTGCCCAGCGTCGACGCCAGCGCCACCGCACAACGCGGCGTCTTCGACAGCAGCGGCACCATTTCGCGCAGCGCCAGTGGGTCGGTCACCGCGTCGTGGGAGGTCGATGTGTTCGGCCGCGTCGCCGCCGGTCGCAATGCGGCCGACGCGCGCCTCACGGGTGCCAATGCGATGTGGCACGACGCGCGCGTGTCGGTCGCCGCCGAAGTCGCCACCCGCTACACCGAACTGCGCGCCTGCGAAGCGCAGGTCGACCAGTCGCGCATCGACGCCACCTCACGCGCTGAAACCGCCCGGTTGACCGGGCTGACCGCGCGCGCCGGTTTCGAGTCGCCCGCCAACGCCGCGCTGGCGCGCGCCAGTGCCGCGCAAAGCCACGCCCAACTGACCCAGCAACGCGCGCTGTGCGAAGGCAGCGTCAAAACCCTGGTGGCGCTGACCGGTTGGGCCGAGCCGGCGTTGCGCAGCGCGCTGGTGCCCGCCACCGCCGTGATCGCCGCGCCACGCGACATTGCCGTGCCCGCGCTGCCGGCCGCACTGCTGGCGCAACGGCCCGATTTGCTACACGCCGAACGCGACGTGGTCGCTGCCGCGTTCGACATCCGGCAGCGGCAAGCCGAACGCTGGCCACGCATCCAGCTTGGCGGCAGCGTCGGCGAGACCTACTACAGCGCGGGCAGCGGGGGCGGTTTTCGCGGACCCGACGGCACCGCCACCACCTGGTCGATCGGCCCGGTGTCGGTCTCGGTGCCGGTGTTCGACGGCGGCACCCAGCGCGCCAACATCGCCGCCGCACGCGGCGCCCACGCCGACGCCATTGCGCAATATGCGGCCACCTTGCGTCGCGCGGTGCAAGAAGTCGAGCAAGCCCTGGTCACGCTGCAAAGCACCGCCGACCAACAAGCCGATGCCGCCATCGCAGTGGCCGGATTCGCCGATTCATTGCGTGCCACCGAAGCGCGTTTCAAAAATGGCCTCGGCACCCTGTTTGAACTCGAAGACGCGCGGCGCACTGCGGTGCAGGCGCAAACCACGCTGATCGGTTTGCAACGCGACCGCGTCACCGCATGGATTTCGCTGTACCGCGCACTCGGCGGCGGCTGGGCGGTCGACGCGTTGCCGGTGGCCGAATCGGCCGCCAGCACGCTTCCCGAACCACCTAGCCCGCGCGCAAACCGGGAGCCCTCATGAACCGGGGCGCCCGCTGCGCTGTGTGTTTTGTCGGCTGCCTCGTCGCCTGTTTCGTCAGCGCGCTCGTGACCGCGTTCGTCAGGCCGCTCGTCACTGCGCTGGTCCGCCTCTTCGCACTTCCTTTCGCACTTCCCCCCGCACGTGTCGCCATAACTCTCTGCGCCTCTCCTTCCGAACCGCCATCGAACCACATCGCCGCACTGCCATGAGACTGCGTCTTTTCGCCCACCAATTAAAGACCCGGCACCGCGGGGCGTGCGGGGTGGCCATCGCCGCCGCCGTCATCGCCACGGTCTACGCGGCCCTGCCAACCGCCCGCGCAGCTGACGCGCCGAAAGCACCCATCCGCCCGGCGCTGACCGTCAACCTGACGCGGCCACAGCGCACCGACGTGCCACTCACGGTGCACGCCAACGGCAGCATTGCTGCGTGGCAAGAAGCCAGCATCGGCACCGAAGCCAACGGCCTGCGGTTGGCCACGGTGCAGGTCAATGTGGGCGATGTGGTCCAACGCGGCCAGCTGCTGGCCACCTTCGCGGCCGACACCGTGCAAGCCGACGCCGCACAAATTCGCGCCGCCGTCGCCGAAGCCGACGCCAACGCCGCCGAAGCCAGCGCCAACGCCGAACGGGCGCGCAGCTTGCAAGCCACCGGCGCACTCAGCACGCAGCAAATCAACCAGTACCTGACGGCGGAGCGCACCGCGTTGGCGCGGCTCGACGCGCAGCGCGCGGCCGCCCGCACGCAGCAGCTGCGGCTACAACAAACGCGGGTGCTGGCACCTGACTTCGGCGTCATCTCCGCGCGCAGCGCGACGGTGGGCGCGGTGCTGCCTGCCGGCCAGGAACTGTTTCGCATGATTCGCCAGGGCCGCCTGGAGTGGCGCGCCGACGTGCCGTCGGTCGACTTGGCCCGGCTGAAGCCCGGCATGGCGGTGCGTATCACGCTGGCGGGCGACGGTGCCACCGCGACCACCGTGGCCGGCACGCTGCGCATCGTCGCGCCGACCGTCGATGCGCAAACCCGCAACGGCGTGGCCTACGTGGACCTGGGCGCAGGCAGCGCGGCGCGCGCCGGCATGTTCGCGCGCGGTGAATTCCAGCTCGGCAGCAGCGTCGCGTTGACGCTGCCGCAAAGCGCGGTGGTGCTGCGCGACGGCTTCAGCTATGCGCAGCGCGTCGGCAGCGACTCGACCGTACGCGAGGTCAAAGTGGGCGTCGGGCGGCGCGTCGGCGAGCGCATCGAAATCACCAGCGGGCTCGATGCCAGCGCGCAAGTGGTGTTGTCCGGCGGCGGCTTTTTGACCGATGGCGACACCGTGCGGGTGGTCGGTGCCGCTCTTTCCACACCACTGGCAACGCCACTGGCAACGCCACAAGCCGCACCACCAGCCGCACCACTTCCGCCACCACCATCCGCAACCCCGATGGCCGCGGCATCCGCCAGCGCGGTCCACCGCCCGCCTCGGTGATGGGTAAAGACCTGGCACCAAGCGAGTCCGAGGCAATGCGATGAATTTTTCTTCGTGGTCGATCAAGAACCCGATTCCGTCGGTGATGTTGTTCATCATGCTGACGCTGGCCGGCCTGCTGGGCTTTCGGGCAATGAAGATCCAAAACTTTCCCGACCTCGATTTGCCGACCATCGTCATTTCGGCCGCACTGCCCGGCGCGTCGCCATCGCAAATGGAAACCGAGGTGGTGCGCAAAATAGAAAACTCAGTCGCCACCGTCACCGGCGTCAAACACATCTACGGCAAGGTGCAAGACGGCAGCGCCACCGTCACGGTTGAATTTCGCTTGGAAAAAACCACCCAGGAAGCGATCGACGATGTGCGCGATGCGGTGAGCCGCGTGCGCAGCGATTTGCCTGGCGACCTGCGTGATCCGGTGATCTCGAAACTCGAGTTGTCGGGCGCGCCGATCCTGACCTACACCGTCGCTGCCCGCGGCATGGATGACGAAGCACTGAGCTGGTTCGTCGACAACACCGTGACCAAACGGCTGCTCGGCGTGCGCGGCGTTGGCGCGGTGGCGCGGGTCGGTGGCGTCACCCGCGAAGTGCAAATCGCGCTCGATCCGGCGCGGCTGCAGGCGCTGAACGCCAGCGCGACCGACATCTCGCGCCAGCTGCGGCAAATTCAGCAGGAAGGCTCGGGCGGCCGCACCGACGTGGGCGGGGCCGAGCAATCGGTGCGCACCATCGCCACCGTGCAATCGGCCGACGAGCTGGCGCGCATGGACATCGCCTTGGGTGACGGCCGCCGCATCCGGCTCGATCAGGTGGCCAGCGTGCGCGACACCGTCAGCGAGATCCGCTCGGGCGCGCTGCTCAACGGCCGGCCGGTGGTCGGCTTCGAGGTCACGCGCACCCGTGGCGCGGGCGAAACCGAAGTCGCCGCCGAGGTGCGCGCGCAGCTCGATCGGTTGCGCACCGAGCACCCGGACATCACCGTCACCGAAGCGTTCAACTTCGTCGACCCGGTGCAGCAAAGCTATGACGGCTCAATGCTGCTGATGGTCGAAGGCGCGTTGCTGGCGGTGCTGGTGGTGTGGCTTTTTTTACGCGATGGCCGGGCCACCTTCGTCGCGGCTACCGCGCTGCCGCTGTCGGCCATACCCACTTTCGCGGTGATGCAGCTGTTCGGTTTCAGCCTGAACAACGTGACGCTGCTGTCGGTGTCGCTGGTGGTCGGCATCCTGGTCGACGACGCGATTGTCGAAATCGAAAATATCATGCGGCACCTGCGCATGGGCAAAACGCCGTACCAGGCCGCGATGCAAGCGGCCGATGAAATCGGCCTGGCGGTGATCGCCACCAGCTTCACCCTGATTGCGGTGTTTTTGCCGACCGCGTTCATGAGCGGCATTGCCGGCAAGTTTTTCGTGCAGTTCGGCTGGACTGCGGCGGTCGCGGTGTTTTTCTCGCTGGTGGTGGCGCGGCTGCTGACACCGATGATGTCGGCGTACCTGTTGAAGCCGCCGCGGCAGATGCAAGAACACCAGCCGCGTTGGTTGGCCACCAGCCTGCATTGGACGCAGTGGTGCTTGCGCCACCGCGGCTGGACGCTTTTCGGCACGGCGCTTTTTTTAGGCGGCTCGGTCGCGTTGGTGCCGCTGCTGCCGACCGGTTTCATCCCGCCCGATGATTTTTCGCAAACGCAGGTGCGGGTCTCGTTGCCACCTGGCAGCACCTACCCACAAACCTTGGCGGCCGCTGAGCAGGCACGCGGGCTGATAGCCGACAACCCGCATGTCAAATTGATCTACACCGCGATCGGTGGCGGCTCGACCGGTGACGATCCGTTTGCCTCGGGCGGTGCCGCCGAAGCACGCAACGCGACGCTGACTATCAACCTGACCCCACGCGGCGAACGCAGTGGCATCAGCAAACAAACCATCGAAAGCCAGCTGCGCAACGCGCTGGCGGTGTTGCCCGGCGCGCGCACCAAGGTCGGCTTCGGCGGCAGCGCCGAGAAATACATCCTGGTGCTGGCCGGCGAAGACGGCCGCGTGCTCAGCGAGCACGCCCGCGTGGTCGAGCGCGAGCTGCGCACCATCGCGCATATCGGCAACGTGACCTCGACCTCCAGCCTGGTGCGCCCCGAACTCATCGTGCGGCCGGACTTCGACCGCGCCGCCGATTTGGGCGTGACCTCGCAGGCCATCGCCGACACGCTGCGCATTGCCACCCGCGGTGACTACGACCAAAGCCTGCCGAAGCTGAACCTGTCGCAGCGCCAGGTGCCGATCGTGGTCAAGCTCGACGCCGAGGCGCGCACCGATATCGCGCTGCTGTCGCGGCTGGCGGTGCCCGGCACGCGCGGGCCGGTGATGTTGGGCAACGTGGCGCAGTTCAGCATCGACAGCGGGCCGGCGCAAATCGACCGCTACGACCGCCAGCGCAACATCAATTTCGAGATCGAGCTGAACGAGCAGCCGCTGGGCCAGGTGCAAAACGCCGCGCTGGCGTTGCCGAGTTTGCGCAACCTGCCGGCGGGCGTGCAGCAAACCACCGTAGGCGACGCCGAAGCGATGAGCGAGTTGTTCGAAAGCTTCGGACTGGCGATGGCCACCGGCGTGCTGTGCATCTACATCGTGCTGGTGCTGTTGTTCAAAGACTTTGTGCAACCGGTGACGATTCTGGCGGCGCTGGTGTTGTCGATACCGGGCGCGTTTTTGGCGCTGTTCATCACCCACACCGCGATCTCGATGCCGTCGATGATCGGCTTGATCATGCTGATGGGCATTGCCACCAAAAACTCGATTCTGCTAGTCGAGTACGCGATCGTGGCGCGCCGCGACCGTGGCATGACGCGCTGGGACGCGCTGTACGACGCGTGCGCCAAACGCACCCGACCGATCGTCATGACCACCATCGCGATGGGCGCGGGCATGTTGCCGATTGCGATAGGTTGGGGCGTCGACCCGAGCTTTCGCGCGCCGATGGCCATCGTCGTCATCGGCGGCCTGATCACCTCGACTTTTCTCAGCCTGCTGGTGATCCCGGTGCTGTTTACTTTTGTCGACGATGCGGTGCAGGCGGTGCTGCGGCGGCTGTCGAAAAAACGGGCGGCACCAGCCGAACAGCCCACAGCCGGATGAGGCGCGCAGCACCGACTGCGCGCGACACGGTTGATTCGGCGGCCGCGGTCGCGCGAAGTTCAGCGGCTGCGACCGCGCCAGATTCAGCGACCGCGATCGCGATCGCGCATCGCCATCTCGTTTTTGTCCCAGTCTGTCGGTGCGCCGGCAGCCGCCAGCGGCGTTTGTCGCGCCAGCCGCAGGTTGATGAGCTCCAGCGACACCCGCGGCGGAAAGCCCGCACGGCCATGGCGCTTATCTATCGTCAAATCATCCAACAGGCGCGCAGCCAACGCGGGCTCGCCCCAGCACAGCGCCAACCGATTCGCGATGCGCGGGTATTGCTTGCACAGCTGCGTCGGGCGTTGTGAGCGGGGCAGCGATTGGTGCCAATCGCGCGCCAAATCAGACAGCATCGCGTCCTGCGGCCTTTCGGGTTCGCGTTGGCTGCGCGCCTTGACCAGCAGCTCGGCTTCGGTCGGCGGGCTCATTCGCGCGCTGTCGGGCTTCGCCACCCGCGTGGGCCTCGCCGGTTTGGGCTTGCCACCGAACCATCCGAAAAAACTCATCTCAGCTCCGCTGTGGACACCAGGTCTTCGCCACCGCGGCCGCCGCAGCCGGTGGATGGAGGTAAGTAAAAGTGTCGGGGTGGGTAGTGTCGCGCCGATGGCGGCAGCTGCGCCGCCGTCGGCACACGCCGTGCAACGGGTGCGCCACAAAGTCACGCGGCGGGCAACGTTGCGGGTCTGCGGCGGGCCACGGCACCCTATGGTCAACACTTAGCATTCCTTCATGTCTTTCGCATTTTTCGACCCCGCCTGGAGCCTGGTCACCCGGTTGGGCGAAGCCCAGATTTTGCTGCCCACCGCGCTGGCGCTGGCACTGTGGTTTGCCTGGCGCGGCCATTCGAAGCGTCTGGCCGCGAGTTGGGCACTCGGCATCTTGGCGGCAACCGTGATCACCACCGCGTCGAAGGTCGCATTCATGGGCTACGGCCTGGGCTGGCAGGCGCTGAACTTCACCGGCGTGTCTGGCCACGCGATGTTTGCTGCGGCCATTTATCCGTTGGCCGGAACGGCCGCAGTCAGCGCGCTGGCGGGGCCCGGCGCAGTCCGCTGGCAGTGGCTCGGGCTCAGCGCCGGCGTCGCACTTGCGTTGTTGGTGGCGGTGTCGCGGGTCGCCGTCAACGCGCACTCGGTGTCTGAAATCGTCGCTGGTTTGTTGATCGGCGGCAGCGCGACCGCCGTCGCGCTGCGCGCCGGGCACCTGCCGCTGGCCAAACCGCCGCTGTGGTTGCCGCTGGCGGTCGGCCTGTGGTTGGGCATCTCGCCCGCGCATGCGCCGCCATCGACCACGCACGACTGGGTCACCCGCTTGTCGCTCAAGGTGTCGGGCCACACCCGGCCGTACACCCGCTACGACTTGCACGCGGGTGCGGCGGTGCCGGGTCCTGCCCGCCGGCTGTCGATGCCGGTCGGTTCGTTGCGCTGACGGCCGCAGCGGCCTGCGCGTGGGTTCGGCGCGGTCACAGCGCACCCACGCAGGCAGCCGCGCCGCAGCGGCAACGCAGCGTGCCTGCGTGGTGCGTCGCACCGTAGTTGGTGGTCAGTTCTTCACCTGCCGCCACCGCGCGCATCGCATACAGCTCGACGCGGCCCTGACGTATGCGCAGCACTGCATTGGGCTGGCACGAATGGTTGGTGTAGCGCAGCGGATCGGTCGACTGCGTGGCGTCGATCGCGCGCCGCTCGCTGACCTCGATCATCATGATGCGTTGCTGCAGGCGCACCCGCTGCCGCGCCACTTTGACGCTGATCGATTCGCCGCGAATCTCGCCGATCTTGCGCCGCGCCGGGATGGCCTCGGCGGCAAATGCGCCTTGTCCATCGATGCGACTGGGCCGCACCTCGACGGCAAATTTTTGCGGGTTGGCGGGTGTGGCCATCAGTCGGCGCGTGGCCTTACGGCTTGCGCCCCAGCGACTTCGCCAGCCCCAGTTGGTCCAGCACATCGGACACCAACTCCAATCGCAACAGCGGGTTGTCGAGTGTCATGAAGCGGTACTTTTGGCCGACGCTCACCGGCAGCAGCTCGCACCAGCGGTTCGCCAACCAGCCGCAGTCCTCCCAGTGGTAAGGCGGCTGCAGCGGAATCTCGGCGGGATCGGCAACCCGCTCTTGCAGGCCTTTGAGGAGCTCTTGCAGCGCTTGCGACACGCTTTGCAAATCGTGCGGCACGACCACCAACGCATCGTCTGGCAGCAACTCCACATCGGCCATCCACAAGCCGTGCTTCAGCTGTTCACGGCGGGTGATGCGAAAGCGCTGCGTGGCAGTGCACTGAATCACCATCAGCCCCGGATTCGGCCGTTCCAGCTGGGTGATGGTGGCCAGCGTGCCGACGTCACGAAAGTCTTCTTGCGCGAAACCATCGCCACGCGCGCGCGCGCCGTCCACACCCGCCGCGGCCGACGGCACACGCGCCGAAGGCAGCCGCACTTCGCGGCCTTCGGTCAAGCTCACGACACCGAAGGGCGCACCCGCTTTGTGGTTGCGGCCGATCATGTCCAGGTAGCGCACCTCGAAAATGCGCATCGGCAAATAGCCGCCGGGGAACAGCACGCTTTGCAGCGGAAACAGCGGCAGCTGGGTCAACGTCAGGGGAGTTGCAGTGTCCATCGCACGATTGTGCTGCGCGCGGATTTCAACCGCCCCGCGGGGACGATTCACCGCCGCGGCCCAGCGTGCATTCGGTCGCGACAACCGCAGCCACGCCAGTGTCCACCGCCGGCGCGCCAAGTCGCCCATCGGCCCGCAGCAGCGTTTCCAGGCATTGTTCGCGGATGCCGTAGAACGATTTGATGTCGCTGATTTGCCGGCCCACCGTGGCCGCATTGGCCAGGCTTGCCGCCGCACTGGCATCGCGGCGCACCGCCAGGATCATTTTGTTTTTTTGCGTGTGCTCCAGCGCCACGAACTCGAACACCTGGGTGTCGTAGCCGCAGGCATCGAGCAGCATCGCGCGCAGGCCGTCGGTCAGCATTTCGGCCTGCTGCCCGAGGTGCACGCCGTGCTGCAAGATCGGCCGCAGCGGGTGCGGGCTCAGCAGCTGTGGGCGCAGTTGTTTGTGGCAACACGGCGAACACAAGATGATCGCCGCGCCGCCGCGCAGGCCCAGATGAATCGCGTGGTCGGTGGCGGTATCGCAGGCATGCAGCGCAATCATCACGTCGATGCGGCCCGGTGCATACGCACGGACATCGCCTTCATCGAACCGCAAGCCATCGAGCTTCAATTGCGCCACCACCGCGTTGCCGAGTTGCACCATGTCGGCACGCAATTCAACGCCGACCACCTCGGCCCGAATACCCGGTTGCTGCAACAAATGATCGTGCACCGCAAACGTTAAATATCCTTTGCCTGAGCCGAAGTCGACCACGCGCACCGCCCGCAGCGGCTCGCTGGCCACGCCAGCCGCCATCAGCCCCGAGGCCCGCAGCGCACCGGCAAACACTTCCACAAATTTGTTGATTTGCTTCCACTTGCGCGACATCGCAGGCACCACCGTGTGCTGCGCGGTGGTTACGCCCAGCGCCGTCAAAAACGGCCGCGTCACATCGACCGTGCGCTGCTTCGCGCGGTCGTGCGCGGTCGGCTGGGCAGCCGTGTCGGCCGCATCGGCAGCGTGTGGATCGACCGCGGCAGTCACCGCGGCCGCCACCGCAGTGCGGCGCAGCGTGCACACGCCACGCTGGCTGATCGCCAACGCCAGCGTTTCGGCGGGCAGGTGCAAATGCGCATCGCGAAACAGCGGCCCCAACGCGTCGCGCAACCACTGCACCGCGTGCGGTGGCGGCATGTTTTTGGTGATGTCACGGGTCGCATACCGGTACACCAGCGACCAGCACGGCACACCGCGCAACCGCACCGGCCGCAACGTGACCCGCTGCAAATCAACCTCGGGCCCGCGGTATTTGGACAGCAGCAACGAGGCCGGGTTGCCGCTTGCGAAGCCATCCGCACAGCGCGCCACGAAGCGGTCGATGGTGTCGCTGGTATCGCTGGGGAACGCCACAGAAGCCGGTGTTGTCGTCATCCGTTAAATGCTAGTCGCCCCGGCGCGCGGGCCACGCAACTGCTCGGCCAGCGCGTACCAGTCGATGCGTCGGGTTGCGACCATGACCGCAGTCAACGCGACAAACAGCACCAGCGAGCCGATCACCAACGCGGTTTGTTCCATTTGCAGCAGCGCATACAACGCGGCGTACAGCAGTGCAATCGCGCCACCAAACGCCCCACCGGCGCGCGTGCTGTGCAAGACGTATTGCCCATAAAAAGTCAGCAAACCGCAGCACGCCGCGCTGGCGCAAAAGTAGGCCCAGCCGAACGCCACATGCTCGGCCAGGCTGAGCAACAGCAAAAAGAAAATGCTCAGCGCGCTGCCCACCAGCAGGTACTGCACCGGGTGCACCCGCAGGCTGCGCATCACCTCGACCAGCGCGACGCCCACGAACGTCAGCCCGATGAAAAGCAGTGCGTACTTGAGCGCGCGGTCGCTGAGCACGTAGCTGTTGATCGGGTCGATGAAGCTGACGCCGAAGCTGTCGATGCAGCCAGCCGCTTGCGCCGACGTTGCTGCAACCGCACCGTGGTAGCTGTCGCGCACGCCGCATAGCAGCGCGCGGGCCGCCGGCATTTGCTGCGCGGTGGTCGCCAGCGCGCTGACCTGCCACTGCGCGGTAAAGCCGTTCGGCGTGACATCACGCTCTGCGGGCAGGAAGCGGCCGGCAAACGAGGGGTGCGGCCAGTCCGAGCTCAGCCGCACCTGGGTTGCGTCGGCCACCGGCACCCACGCCACGCTGCGGGTGCCGCCCAAATTCAGCGTGACGGTGAGCCGCAGCGGCGTAGTCAGCTGTACCGCGTCTGATCCCACCGCGTCTGACCCGGTCGGCTGCGCCACCGGCGACCCCACCGGCAGCGCCACCTCCGACAGCGCGGCATGAAAACCAGCGGCAGCGTTTTGCAGCCCGCTGCCAGGCAGCAGCGCGAGCGTGGTGTCGCCGGCACGAATGGCCGCCGATTGAATACCGCGCGCGTCGCTCACCGCCATCACCACCTGCGGCGCGTCGCACTGCAGTTGTCCGTTGGGCATCTCGGCTTTGGGTTGCAGGCGCGACAAGTCGGCCCACTCGGCGGTGACCTCTGATTTGGTCAGGTACGCATTCAGTTTGAACACCCCGCGATAGCGCGGCTCGATGCCTGCCGTGGCGTTGACCTGCAAGGTTTTCGGCCAGGCGGTCAACACAAAATCGCGCCGCTCGGTCACGGTTTTGCGGCTCGCGCCATCGCCCTCGGTGCGATCCCACCGTTCGTGGCAATGGCGGCGCAGCAGCGGGCCCATCACGGTTTGTTCATCGGCCAGCGAGTCGACCAGGCTGCGCTCGGCGTCGAACTGTCGGCTCTGGCGTTCGCTGTTCAGGTTGTCGATGGAATTGAGCCCCAGCAACAGCAGCGCCGTCACCGCGCACAACGCACCCGCCTTGCCCAGCAGGGGAAATTTCATGGCTCGCTCCGTTCAGTGGTGGTCAGAACGGACGACTGTGCCGAGCCTCGGTGGGCAGACGATGAAGTTTGTGTGGCGGGTGTGAAGTGGGTGTGTTCACGCTTTATGCCAACGCTTGCGCCAACGCCATCCGTAACTCGACCTGCAAACCTGGCAGCGCGTTGCTGATGCGCAGCGAGCCTCGGTGCAACGCCATCACCTCGCGCACGATGGCCAGCCCCAAGCCCGAGCCTTTGCGCGCGGCTTCGCCCTTGGCGGCGGGTCGCGGCATCGAGAAAAACCGCTCGCCCAGTTTCGGCAGCAGCTGCGCCTCGATACCCGGCCCCGCATCGCGCACGGTCAGCAGCGCCTGTGCACCGTGCGGTTGCACGCCGAGCGTGATGCGGCCACCGCGCGGCGAAAAATCGATCGCGTTGTCGAGCACATTGGCCAGCGCCAACTCCAGCAGCTCGCGGTCACCCATCACCATGCACGGGTCGCGCTGCTGCCACTGCACACGCACCTGCCGCTGCTGGCAACGCGGCACGGCGCGCGCCACCACCGCGGCCATGCAATCGCCCCAATCGAGCCGCGAGGTGTGGTCGAGCGCGCGCCGGTGTTCCAGCTTCGACAACTCCAACAGCCGCTCCACCAACGTGCGCTGGCGCTGCACCTGGTCTTGAATCTGGGTGGCGAAACTTTCGCGATCGGCCGCGGGCAACGCGTCGTACAGCAACTCGGCGGCACCGGCAATCGCCGCCATCGGGCTCTTCAATTCGTGCGTCAGCGCGCGCACGGTGTGTTCGAGTTGCTGGCGGCCATCGAGCCGCTCGCGCATCGCCTCCATCGCGCTGGCCAGCTCGCCCAGCTCACCCGACAACCGGGGCGCGGCCAAACGCTCACCCATTTGCACCTGCTGTGCAAACGCACGCAGCCGCCGCACCGACCACACCACCCAACCGGTGACCAACACACCCACCGCCAGCGACAAACCCAGCAGCCACGCGCCTTGCAGCAGAATTTTTTGCTCCGCCCGATCAACGAACTTTTGCACCGTGCGCATCGGCTTGGCCACCGTCACCACACCGATCGTGCGCGCGCCGTCCTGCACCGGCGCGGCGACGTACAACACCGACGTGCCCTCATCGGTTTGCACCTCGCGGCTGGCACGCGCGCCGTAATCTCCGCGCAGGGTCAGGTACACATCGCGCCAGCGTGAGTAGTCTTGTCCCACGGCCGACGCGGCGTTGGCCTGGCCCGAGTCGAACACCACGCGGCCTTTGGCATCGGTGACGTACACCCGGTAATCCAGCGACTGTTTGGTGAGCCCCCAAATTTTTGCGTTGACCGGTCGGCGTGCGTAGTCGCGCACCGCCACTGCAAATGCGCTGCCATCGAGCGTGCCGTGGTCGGGCAGCTGCTGCAAATCCGCACGCGCCAACTCGGCCAAGATGTTGGCGGTATCGACCAGCATGTCTTCCATCACCTCGCGCACGCTGGGCCGCACTTCCAGCACGAACACCCGCAGCACAAAAAACGCCGCGATGCCGGTGATCACGAAAAACCCCAGCAACAGGCGCAGACCCAGCTTCACGGCACCAGTCGGGTTGCGCTGGCGCGCTGCACACCGCTCGGCACTTCGAGCGAATAACCCAAACCGCGGTGGGTCACGATCAGCTTGAGCGCGGGCTGCGCCTCGCGCAGTTTGGCGCGCAAGGTTTTGATGTGGGTGTCTACCGTGCGGTCGATGCTGTCGGCGCTGTTGCCCCACACGGCCGCAAGCAACGCCTCGCGTGACCACACTTTGCCGGGCGAGCGCATCAACACCGCCAACACACCAAACTCGCGCCGCGTCAGCTTGAGCCACACCGCGCCCAGGCGTATGCGTGCACCGTCGTGGTCGCAATGCAGCCACGGCGTGGGCGCAGGGCTCGGTGGTGGGGCGATGATGGCTGCGGCTGCGGCTGTTGCATCCGCAGATGGCACCGCGGCCACAAGCGCTGCGCGCCGCAGCAGCGCACGTATGCGGGCACCCAGCTCACGCGGGCTGAACGGTTTCACCAAGTAGTCGTCGGCACCCAGTTCCAGGCCGAGCACCCGGTCGAGTTCTTCGCTGCGCGCACTCAACATCACTATCGGGATGCGGCAGCCGCTGTCACCACCGAGACGCAACTCACGGCACAAATCAAGGCCGCTGCCATCGGGCAGGCCGATGTCGAGAATCACCAGCGCGTGCTGCAGCGGCCGCTGGGCCAGCCGCTCGCGCGCATCGCGCAGCATCAGCACATGGTCCACCTCGAAGCCGTCGCGCTGCAGCGCATACACCACCGTGCGGGCAATCGCGGGGTCGTCTTCAACCAACAGCAGCAAAGGGCGCATAGCCGCAGATTTTGCCGAACGCTTGGCGCACCACGGCCCGTAAGATTTGGGCATGACTGCCGATCTCACTGCCGCACCCGAACCCGCTGATCCCTCCCCCGCGATCCACGAAGCCCGCTTGTGGCGCGACAACGGCTGGACTGCGCGGGTCGTCAAAAACGAAGACGACGAAGGCTGGGCGGTCGAGATGATCAAACTCGGCGAAGCCGAGCCTGCGCTGGTCGGCCCGTGGACGATGGGCCGCGACAAGAAGAACCCGAAGCCGCTCGACACCGCGGCCTTCCACACGCTGGTGAAAACCGCCGCCGAGGTGCTGCGCCGCCACGAACAACAGCTGCATGCACAGCTGCACAAAAGCATCGTCGTGAGCGCGGCGGGCGGGCGCGTCACTGTCACGCTGGATGTGGTGGCCGACGAAGACGACCCGTACGCGACGTTGACCGCCACCGATGCGGCCGGTGCGCAGCTGGGTCAAGTGCGCGTGGGTGCGGGCTTCAACCTGAATGCCACGAGCGCCAGCGCATGGATCGATGGCGGGTTCAAAAAACCGCGCTGAGCCGGCGGCCACTCAGCGCGTATTCAAACCCCGATCGGCACCACCAGCTCTTTGGCAGTGAGCCACAGCCGCACATCGAATTCCAGCTGGTGGTAATCGGGTTCCATGTGCGTGCAAAGCGCATAAAACGCCTTGTCGTGCTCACGCTCTTTCAGGTGCGCCAACTCATGCACCACGATCATCGTCAAGAACGCCGCCGGGGCCTGCTTGAACAAGCTCGACACGCGAATTTCGCGCTTCGATTTCAGTCGCGTGCCTTGCACTCTTGATACGGTCGAATGCGTGCCCAGCGCGTTGTGCAGCACCTGCAACCGGTTGTCGTACGCCACCTTGGCAATCGGCGGCGCGTTGCGCATGTGCCGGGTCTTTAATTCCATCACGTAGTCGTACAGCGCGGCGTCGGTGCGCAGCTGGTGCACGTCCGGGTAGCGCTGCGCCACCGATGCCGCCAAGCGGCCCTCGGCGATCAGCTGGCTGACCTGCGCCCGCAGCTCCGGCGCGTAGCCGTTCAAATAATTTAGACCTGGCACCACGGCGGAATTCACCGGGTTGATTCGCCGTCTGCCGATTCGCGGCACCACACCAGCAGCAGGTTGTTGGCGGGCATCGGCAGCCGTTCGCGCAGCGCGAAACCGGCTGCTTGCGCTTGCTGCGCCACATCGGCCAACCGCCGCACGCCCCACGCGGGGTTGCGCCCACGCAAGTCGGCATCGAAAGCCAGGTTGCCCGGCGACGCCGGTACATCGTTTTCGAAGTACGGGCCATACAACACCAACACGCCGTCTGGGGTCAGGTGTATAGCGGCCAGCTGCAGCAGCGCCGCACAGGTTGGCCACGGAGCGATGTGCAGCAAATTCGCGCAGTAAACCGCATTGAACGGCGCGCCTGCCAGCACCTGCGGCAGCTCCAGCACATCCAGCTGCAGCGCTGGCGGCACAGTGGCGAGCCCATCACACCAGGCATCGATCGACGCGAGCGCATCGGGCTGCACATCGGTCGGCTGCCAGCGCCAACCCGGCATCGCCGCTGCGCAATGCGCCGCGTGCTGGCCGGTGCCGCTGGCAATCTCCAACAAGCTGCCAGCTGGCGGCAGCACACGCAGCAGCTGCGCCAATATCGGTGCCTGGTTGCGTTCAGCCGCAGGGCTGTGGTGGCGCGGGTCGGTGGTCATCGTCGCAGTGGGTGGGCGTCAGGCGGTGTGCCGCGGTGCGGACCGGTCGTCGAGCATCATCGGCGCAAATGAAGCGCAGCACCGACAGTGTCCACGAACCCGCGGTGCCCACGATCGCGCCAGCGAAAAACCCGCTCAGTCCGAAGAAGCTGCTGCTGACCAAATGGACCGCCGTTACGCCGCGACTCAAGGAAAAGCATTTCGTCGTGGTCCGTGTGGTCGAACCCGAGCCGCCCGCGGTACGCGTCGAACAGGTCGAACTCGAAGCCGTGCATTCGCGGCGCGCCTTCGTGCTGCACTGGCG